>NZ_MNRT01000003.1:0-39702 GCF_001916075.1 Clostridium sp. 29_15 | reverse complement strand
CTGGATGAGATCGAGAAGCTGATCCGTGAGGTAAAAAAGGGCCTGGATGAGAAGAACATTCCTTACAAAAACATCCGTACCGGAATTATGATCGAAACACCGGCAGCGGTCATGATCAGTGAAGAACTTGGAAAACGTGTGGATTTTCTGAGCCTAGGAACCAATGACCTGACCCAGTATACCCTGGCTATGGACCGGCAGAATCTTCTTTTGAAGGATAAATACAACGATCATCATCCGGCGCTTGTAAAGATGATCCGCATGGTAACAGAGGCAGGACATAAGTCAGGATGTGAAGTTTACATATGCGGAGAGCTGGCAGCAGATTCCAATCTTACCGAAGCTTTTATCCAGATGGGAGTGGACGGCCTTTCCGTTGTTCCTGCCTGTGTACTTCCAGTGCGAAAAGCAATCCGCAGCTCCTATGCGGATGAGGCAAACCGGCCGGAAGAAGCAGTAAAAGAGAAATAATATCCGGAAAAATAAAAATCCTGAGAATTTCTATGTTGATATCTGTTGATATCTCACATAGGATCCTCAGGATTTTTTTGACGGAATCTTTCACTCACGGTTTATTGCTGTTCTCAATTGAAGCAGTGCGTGGAAGCATATCTGTTCCGATTAAAGTTATCGAAGTCCAAGCACCTGGGCGGTTTCCGAAATAAACTCCGGTGTGGTACCACAGCATCCGCCGATCACGGAAGCACCGTTGTCCACAAGCACCTTCATATAACCTGCAAAATCCGCAGGGGTCATGCTGTAAACTGCATTTCCAAGATCATCGATCTGGGGCATTCCCGCATTGGGTTTGGCAATGACCGGAATGGAAACATTCTCCTTGATATTGCGGATAACCGATACCAGCTGATCCGGGCCAACCGAGCAGTTGATGCCGACAGCGTCTGCACCTGCAGCTTCCAGGGACATGGCAGCCTCTATGGCATTTCCGCCGCTGAAGATACTTCCGTCTGCTTCTACAGTCACGGTACAGATGATAGGAAGCTCACAGACACTCTGGCAGGCGTCTACAGCAGCCAGTGTCTCCTCGATGTTGATCATGGTTTCCGCTACGATCAGGTCCACACCTGCGTCACGGAGATAACCGATCTGTTCCTGATAGACTTCGAAGGCTTTTTCGTAAGTCATGTCACCGGCCGGTGCCATCATCTTGCCGGTGGTGGTGATATCACCTGCTACGAAAACACCCTCCGGTGCGATCTCCTTTGAATAGCCGGCCAGGGTATGATTGATCTGTTCGATCTGATCCTCCAGTCCGTGCATAGTGAGGTTAATGCGGTTTCCTCCGAAGGTAGGCGCATAGATGATATGGCTTCCCGCTTCGATGTATGCCTTCTGCAGAGACTGGATCACATCCTTGTGCTCAAGCACCCAGCTCTCTGTGCAGACACCACGCGGCATGCCGGCCTTCATCAGGTTGGAGCCGGTAGCACCATCCAGCAGCAGGACATGATCTTCGGTCAGTTTCTGAAATTCCTGTTTTGTCATATGTTTATATCCTCCTTATGGCAGCCAATCACGGTTGGCAAAAAATAGGGCTCCTCCTGTAACCGCTGCACTCATTGCCGTGGGTTTATTTTAACACAGGGAATAAAAATAATCTATCCTGTTTCTGGGACGGAAAATAAAAAATAATAAAAATTAGGCAAATTGTACATATTTAACGACTTTTCTGTCGAATAAAGAACTTGCGTATTAGAAAATAGGATTGTATAATAACCTATAGACATGCCCAAAGGGCAAGACTGTCATCAGATAGAACATAAAGGTAAAGGTGAAAAGGAATTATGATTAAAGTTAAACTGAGCAACTGGAAGTCTGATCACCAGATGGATGAGGCTTATAAAGCTCTGCGAACAAATATCCAGTTCTGCGGAGCAGATAAGAAAGTGATCGCACTTACCAGCTGTACTCCTAATGAGGGAAAGAGCAGTGTGGCATTTAATCTTGCTGCCTCTCTTGCTGAGAGCGGCAAATCAGTGCTTCTGATCGATGCCGATCTGCGTAAATCCGTTTTGATGGGACGTGTGACAGTAGACCAGGAGGTAATGGGACTTGCTCATTATCTTTCCAAGCAGGCCAAGCTTTCTGATGTGATCTGTGCCACTACACTTCCGAAGTTCCATATTATCTTCTCCGGTATCGTACCTCCGAACCCGGCAGAGCTTCTCGGAAACAGACTCTTCAAGGATATGATCCGCGTGGTAAGAGATGTTTATGATTACGTTATTGTAGATACACCGCCGCTTGGATTGATCATCGACAGTGCTATCATAGCAGATTCCTGCGACGGATCTGTAATCGTCGTTGAATCCGGTACCATCAGCTACCGTTTTGTACAGGAAGTAAGAGATCAGCTTGCCAAGAGCAACTGCCCGATCCTGGGAACCATCCTGAACAAGGTGGACTACAGCAAGGCCGGCAATTACGGTCACTATGGCAAGTATGGTAAATACGGCAAGTACGGTAAGTATGGTTCCTACGGAGATTATGGTGAGAGCAGCAGTAAATAAAAAAACATTGACAACAGAAATGAGTGGGTTATTTTAATGAAGGGACTTTATGATATTCATTGTCATATCCTCCCCGGGGTGGATGACGGTGCAAGAAACATGGAAGAATCACTCTGGATGCTCAACAAGGAGTATCAGGAGGGCGTACGTCATGTGATCCTGACACCACATTTCCGGTACGATATGTTTGAGCCGCATATGAACATTGTGACAAGACAGTTCATGCAGCTGCGTAGAGCAGCCATGAATATTGGTGATGAAGGCATGAGACTTTATCTGGGCTGTGAACTCCATTCCAGTATGGATATGGTGGAATGCCTTAAGAAGGGACGGCGGCTTACCCTTGCAGGTTCCAGATATGTGCTTGTGGAATTCAGCAACGGAGATGAGAAAAATTATATTGAAGAACGGGTCAGAAGTCTTCTGATGAATGGTTTTATCCCGATCATCGCTCATGTGGAACGTTATAAGGCTACCCGGAACGATATTGGATTTTTGACAGAGCTGAAGGATATGGGAGCACATATCCAGGTCAATGCAGATACCATCAGCGGTCAGGACGGATTCGGGGCAAAAACCTTTGCACGGAAAGTCATGAAGCATGGGCTTCTGGATTTTGTCGGTTCTGACGGACACCGTAAGACGGAGCGTATCCCGGAGATCGGCAAATGTGTCGCCAAAATGGAAAAAACAATGGGGAGCGAATATGTAAAGAAGATCTTTATCAAAAATCCCCGGAAAATCACAGGGTAATGGAGAAAAGAAATGGAAAATCAGACTGTTAACAACAACGACGAAGTAGAGATCGATCTTGGTGAGGTATTTCACCTGTTACTGAGCAAGCTGGGTGTTATCATTTTATCCGGTATTGTTTTCTGCCTGGCAGCTGTTATGGGAACCATGCTTCTGATCACACCGAAGTATGAATCCACAACCAAGATCGTGGTACTGTCCAAGCAGGACAGCAGCACACTGACCAATCAGGATATCCAGACAAGTACATCACTGACCAAGGACTATGCGGAGCTGATCAAGAGCCGTACAGTTACTGAGGGTGTGATCGCACAGCTGAAACTGGATATGACACATGAGGAGCTTCTTAAGAAGCTTTCCGTAGATACACCAACGGATACACGAGTAGTATCCATCACAGTTACAGATACCGATCCTTATACAGCGGCAGAGATCGCAAACGCAGTAAGAGATATTGCTTCCAAGCATATCCAGCAGGTTATGGATATCAAGGCAGTAAATGTGGTAGAGACAGCAAACATCCCGGATGAGCCATCAAGCCCAAGCGTACCGAAAAACGGTGTGATCGGCGGACTTCTGGGTATCCTTCTGGCAGCAGCTGTTGTGATCATCGTATATCTGACAAACGATACTGTAAAGACACCGGAAGACGTAGAGAAATATCTTGGATTAAGCGTACTTGGTACAATCCCATACTCTTCCAAAATGGGCAAGAAATCCAAAAAGAAAAAGAAACGTCACGCATAAAAATAACAACAACGGATCAAAGTGTTGGGAAAGGCCGGGAGCAGCAAAAATATGAAGAAATTTTTTGTGTTTTTATTAGTGGTCATCTGCCTTGGTATGGGAGCCGGTGTAGTATACATGAAGAGCTCCGAGGATAATGAAGGACCGAAGATCACATTTGAAGAGGGAAAAGATACGAATTATACATCCGATATGACAGAAGAGGATCTTCTGAAGGATGTAAAGGCACAGGATGACAGAGATGGAGATGTTACAGAGTCTCTTACTGTAGAAACCATATATCCGAAGAATGACGGAAAACAGGTTTCTGTTATCTTTGTTGCAAAGGACAAAAACAACAATGTAACAAAAAAAGAATTTACCATGGAAGCTCAGGACGGCAGTGCCGAAAATCCGCAGCTGGGACTGATCGATAATGACGGTCTCACAGAGGATGGAGATTCCACAGACACCACAGAGCCTGCAGAAGAGACAGATATGCAGGATGGGACAGAAGCAGACAGCACAGATGCTGAAAGCGGAGATTCCGCAGAAGGAGAACTGACTCCGGAGGAACAGGCGCAGAAGACACAGGAAGACAAGATTGAGCAGCTTTCTCCGCAGGATCCGAAGATGTATCTGACTACCTATTACGTAGAGGTACCGGTAGGAACTACGCTGGATAAATTAAGCTATGTAAAGGATATCCAGGATGATACAGAGTCAACCAGTGATCTTTTCAAAAGGATCCAGATCACCGGTGATGTAAATACAGCTGCACCGGGAACTTACGAGCTTACATATTATGTAGTCGACAACAGTGGAAACAGCTCCAACGGAGCCGTACTTACCATTGTCGTGAAATAAATATCATCCCCTCTCTAGGTGCCTGAGATACCGGAGAGGGGATAAAAGCAACAAAAAATGTAAGCGAGGGAAGGCGTAGAAAAGAATATGTATCAAAAAGAAAACAGCAGCTGGGTAAAACATGCAGATTTTGCGATTTGCGATATGTTGTGTCTGCAGCTTGCGTTTGTACTTGCATACTGGATCCGAAACGGGATCGGTCAGCCATACGAGACAGAGCTGTATCGAAATGTGGCAGTGGTGATGTTTCTTATCCAGCTGATGGTCACATTTTTTAATGAAAGCTTCAGCGGAGTTCTGCGAAGAGGAATGCTGGTGGAACTGAAGAAAACCTTTGAACAGTGTACACTGGTCTGCCTTCTGGTCCTGGCATATATGTTTCTTTTAAGAATTGGAAACAATTATTCCAGAATGATCCTGCTGATCACCTATGTGCTTTATACCTGCTTCAGCTACTGCGGCAGACAGGCACTGAAGAAATTCCTGAAGGATCACAGATACGAAGAAAGCGAGAAGCGATCCCTGCTGATCGTTACAGTCAGTGAAAATGCAGACAATGTGGTGGAAACCATCCGCAAGAATAATTACGGAACCTATCATCTGGCAGGAATCGTCTTTATGGATTGTGACAAGAAGGGTGCATCCGTCTGTGGAGTACCGGTAGTAGCCGGGAGTGAGGATATGATCTCCTATATCCATAAGAACTGGATCGATGAAGTATTTTTTGCAGTGCCTAAGGAAATCCCGATCCCGGAGCAGATGATCAAGGATTGCTCTGCAATGGGAGTTGTCATCCATATGAGACTGGCAACTATGAAATCTCTTGGCAAGAACCAGGTGGTGGAGGAGCTTGGCGGATACACTGTGCTTTCCAGCAGTATCCACATTGTGACACCGCGCCAGATGTTTGTGAAACGAGCTATGGATATCGCAGGCGGTCTGGTAGGTTGTCTTTTTACAGGAATCGCAGCGATCTTTCTGGTTCCGGCCATCAAGATCAAATCTCCGGGTCCTGCATTTTTCTCACAGGTCCGCATGGGAAAGAACGGTCGTCCGTTCAAGATCTATAAATTCCGCTCCATGTATATGGATGCAGAAGAACGCAAAAAAGAACTGATGAAACAGAATAACATAAAAGATGGAATGATGTTCAAAATGGATGATGATCCACGAATCATCAAAGGAGTAGGACATTTTATCCGAAAGACATCCCTGGATGAATTTCCACAGTTCTGGAATATTCTGAAAGGAGATATGAGTCTTGTAGGAACCAGACCGCCGACAATGGATGAGTGGGAGAAGTATGAGCTTCACCATCGCAAACGTCTGGCCATCAAGCCGGGACTTACCGGTATGTGGCAGGTAAGCGGTCGAAGTGATATTACGGATTTCGAGGAAGTCGTAGAGCTTGATACAAAGTACATTGCCGAATGGTGTCTGAAGCTGGATATAGAGATCCTGTTTAAGACAGTTATGGTCGTTTTCCGCGGAAGCGGCGCAAAATGATCCATACATATTGAGATTCGAATATAATGACCCGGGCTGCGAAGATGCAGTCCGGGGATAAAAATAAATTAGATAAGTCCAATAAAGAATATTTCCTAAGAGAACAATTAAAAGTAATTCAAGAAGAACTTGGCGAAGATGATGAAAAAAATGAGATAGATAATTACGCAGAGAGAATAAGTAAGGCAAAAATGCCAAAAGAAGTTCGTGAAAAAGCTGAACGTGAATTATCTAGATTAAAAACATCATACTCAGGTGATGGAAATAATATTAGAAATTACTTAGATTGGATTATAGAATTGCCTTGGAACAAATCAAGTAATGATTCTTTTAATATAGAAAAGGCAGAAAAAATTCTTGATGATGAACATTATGGGTTAGAAGAAGTGAAGGAAAGAATTTTAGAATATTTAGCTGTAAAACAATATACTAAATCACTGAATGGACCAATTCTTTGCTTAGTAGGACCACCAGGTGTTGGTAAGAGTTCTATAGCAAAATCTGTAGCTAACTCATTAAATAGAAAGTTTGCTAGGATTTCACTTGGTGGATTAAGAGATGAAGCAGAAATAAGAGGTCATAGAAGAACTTATGTAGGAGCTATTCCAGGAAGAATTATCTATGCCTTAAAGGAAGCGAAAGTAAATAATCCATTGATATTATTAGATGAAATTGATAAATTAAGTTCCGATTACAAAGGTAATCCGGCAGATGCACTTTTAGAAGTTTTAGATCCTAAGCAAAATAAAACTTTTAGGGATACATTTATGGAAGTAGATTTTGATTTATCTAATACTTTATTTATTACTACAGCAAACACCTTAGAAACTATTCCTAGACCACTTCTTGATAGAATGGAAATAATAGAAGTATCAGGATATACTTATGAAGAAAAATATCATATAGCAAAAGAGCATTTAATTCCTAAATCCTTAGAAGAGCATAACACAGATGCAGAAACAATAAAGATTTCTGAAGGTGCTATAAGAGAAATTATAAATAGTTATACTAGGGAATCAGGAGTAAGAAGTCTTGAACGTCAAATTAATAAGGTTATTAGAAAATCGATAACTGAAATGGTTAAGACAAAGAAGAAAAAGGTTACTATTACTGTAAATAATCTTAAAAAATATTTAGGAAATAAATATTTTGAGTTTGAGAAAGCTGATAGACAGGATACAATAGGTGTTGTTCATGGATTAGCATGGACTGCATATGGTGGAGATACACTGCCAGTAGAAGTTGTAGTGATGAAAGGTAATGGGAAGTTAGAACTTACTGGAAAGCTAGGAGATGTTATGCAAGAATCAGCAAAAGCAGCTTATAGCTATGTAAGAGCTAACTGTAAAAAATATGGCATTGATGAAGACTTCTATAAGAGCAAAGATGTTCATATACATGTGCCAGAAGGAGCAGTTCCTAAAGACGGACCTTCAGCAGGGGTAACTATTGTCACAGCTTTAGTATCAGCCCTATCCAAAAAGAAAGTTAAAGGGACTGTGGCAATGACAGGTGAAGTAACTTTAACTGGAAAAGTACTTCCTATTGGAGGCGTTAAAGAAAAGTGTTTAGCAGCACATAGAATAGGTATAGATACAATAATTTTACCTAAAGATAATGAAAAAGATATAATAGAGATTCCTAGTACTGTAAAAAATAAATTAAATTTAATTTTTGCAGCTCATGTGGAAGATGTATTAAAAAATGCTTTAATTGGAGTTGAAAATATTGATAATTAACAAGTCAGAATTTATAACATCAGCGGTTAGAAGAGAGCAGTATCCAGAAGATGGACTTAATGAAGTAGCTTTCGTTGGAAGATCTAATGTTGGAAAGAGCTCAATAATAAATGCTTTAACTAATAGAAGAAAATTAGCTAAAGTATCACAAACCCCAGGAAAGACAAGACTAATAAACTTCTTTTTAATAAATGATGGGTTTTATTTAGTTGATTTACCAGGTTATGGTTATGCAAAGGTATCAAAGAAAGAGCAGGAGTCATGGGGAAAAACAATTGAAACTTATCTTACAGCTCGTGAAGAATTAAAGAGAGTTATCTTATTAGTTGACTCAAGACATAAGCCTACAGCAGATGATATTACTATGCATGAATGGATAAAACATTATGGATATGATGTAATAGTGGTTGCAACTAAAAGTGATAAACTATCTAACAATGATTTAGTAAAAAGTAAAAAAATAATAAAAGAAACATTAAAATTAACTGAAAATGATACATTATGTTTCTTCTCGTCTTTAAATAAGAAGGGTGCAGAACAATTAAATGATATTTTATTCGGTGATTTATCTCAGTAGAGAGCTGCCAAATGGCAGTTCTTTTTTTTGTAAGAAAAAATAGTATAAAAATAAAGCATTGAATAAAATAGTGTCAAATTATTTGCGGGAGAATAGTATATAGTATAAATTTAATTATAAATTTAAATCAATAGGAGGAATCAATTATGCAAATGAACGATATCATTGGTGAAATGCAACCATCAGATTATTCATCAGTTGGTAGTAGCTGTGGCTGTGGCTGCGGATGTGGCAATTTAGGTGGATTAGGCAATGCTGGTGGATTAGGCAATACTGGTATTGGAAACTGCGGATTTGGTTGGTGGATTTGGATATTATTAATATTATTCTATACTAATCAAAGTACAAATAATGTAGGAAATAATTGTTGTTGTAATAATGGATCAAATGACTGTTGCTGCTGTCAAGGGAATTCAAATAATGGTTATGGAAATGGAGGCTGCAGTGGATGGTTATTCTTATTAGTTATTTTATTCTTATGTAGCGGATGTAATAACGGATTTGGTGGAGGATTCGGAAATTGCGGATTAGGCAGTGGATTTGGAAACTACGGACTAGGAAATTGTGGAATTTGTGATGGACTAGACGGCCTTGTTGGCGGATGCTACTAGAAAGTAAATAAGGAGGAGATGTTGAAATGTCAAAAAAACATTATCACAAAGATGAATGTTGCTGCTGTTGTCAGCCATGTTGTCCACAAAATTGTTGCTGTAATAACAATAATAACAACAATGGTGGATGCTGCGGAAATCCATTTTCAGGAATTAATAGTTGTGTAGCACCTATTATATTCTTATTAATAGCTTGTGGATCAGGACTATTATGTAGTGGTTCATCATATCTAATTATTTTATTATTCTTGCTATGTGGAGGTTGCGGAAGTTTCTTTGGTGGAAATGGAAACAACGGAAGCTGTTGCTGCACAAACAACTCAAATTGTTGCTGTGAAAGTAATTGCTGCTGCTAGTGTAGAGGGTGGAGGGTTTTTTAACCCTCCAAAAATATTATAAAAATATGCTACTTTTTTTACTTAAATACATATAATTTAATAGAAAGATAATAGGAGGGGGAAAATGTCAAAGAGAAGACATAAAAACAAAAGGGATAATACCACTGAAAATAGAAGAAGACAGATGCAGCAGCAAAGACAACCACAGCAACAGGCTAGGCAGCAGCCGCAATATAACGGACCTTTTGGAATTAATCCTGCCCAGTTGTTAAGTATGTTTGGAAACATAGATATGAATCAGATTAATAATATGCTTCAAAATATGAATAGGGACGGAATAGATTTTAATAATTTTAATCTAGGCATGCTTCAAAATTTAATGGGTAACAATGGAGGAAGAACAGATAATGTAAATAGCGTTAATAATATAAATAATGATAATAGCGAATCTGTAGTAAATGAGGAAATGGATATTTTTAATGAAGATTTACCAAAGAATAATAGAAAGTTTCAAGTAGATGTAAATGATGAAAACATGCAACTATTAAGGTCTCTTAGAAATATAGTATCAATAGAAAGAGTGCCATTTGTAGATAAAATAATCGAATTATATGCTAAAGGTGCATTTAAAGATTAAGGGAGAAAGTGTATAAAAGAAAATTAAAGGGAAATAATAATAGTGTACCGGAGAAGTATTCTCCTATAGCAAATGAAGATAAATTCTTCATTAAGCTAAAAACCCCCCCATCCCCCTTTTAGGCCGCAATATAGCGGCCTTTTATTTTATGTTGAAATTGATGAAATCTTATAATGATTTAAATAATCTATATTAACAGTAAGGTGAATAAGTACTTCTTTAGAATGTTTGGTTATATCATTACGACTTATTTTTTGAAAAGATAAGGTCCATAAAATAGAGCTAGGATTACCTAAGTTATTCCAATCATTATCACAAAAATAAGCACTTTGGAATTTATATTCATAATTATCCTTATTTAAGTTCCAAAAAATTTTAAGTTCATCACTGGATATGTTAGGAGTAAATATATCAGGTAGTTCTTCTGGTTCGTAAGGGTATTCAATTAAATCAATAAATTTTCCTACTTCATCTAGTGAGAATATATTACCAGTATTGATGGTGACTTCCTTAACTGTGTCATTATCAAGGAAATATGATGAGAAATCGTTGTTATTTAAAAAATTGCTTTTTAAGAGGATTGGCGTTTTGGAATTCTTTGAATCTATTACTCCAAGTATATTATTATTGCAGCAGAATATGTTTTCAAAGCTAGTACCATTCCATTTAAAGATGCAGTATTGAGATGTATTGTTATAATAATTTGAAAGAATTATTTCAGGAATATTATCCCGAGATAAATCTAGAATATTTACTTTTAAATCATAATATGGGCAGATGGTTAAAAAATTTATATTTGAACAATTAAGAATGTAATCTTTATTTGAAGTTTCAATTTTGATTTCATAATAGTTGTTAATCTCAGATATAGTTAGTTCATCTTTCATACCATCTCCATCCAAGTCGTAATAATAAATATGATTAGGTTTTGAAAGAGTAAAAAAAGCGGAAATATTTTTAGTATAATTTATGCAGAAAAACAAGATGGAAATTGCTAAAATACTGAGCATAATAGCAATGATGGTTTTCTTCTTTATGATAATAAATTTTGTCATTATATCACCTCTATAATATATATGATTTTAAGGGTGAGATAATACAAAAAAGCCAGTAAGTTTAACCTACTGGCATTCTTTACATAGTCCATAAAAGAATACTTTATTCCAATTAACTTTATAGTCTGAATTTTCTTCAACTATAGAATTTAGATTTGGAAGAGGAAGATTCATTAAGTCTTCAACTTTACCACATTTTACACATTGAATATGACAATGCTCAAAACAGTTAGCATCATATCTAAAATTGCCTTCTCCTACATTAAGTTCCTGTACTAAGTTTACTTCTACAAGAGTTTTAAGAGACTTATATACAGTTGCAAGACTCATAGTAGGATAAGTTGCTTGAAGAGCATTATAAATAATTTCAGCAGAAGGATGCTCATTTGTAGATTTTAAATATTGATATACAGCTAATCTTTGAGGCGTAAGTTTTAATTTTTTTTCTTTAAATATTAAAGATATGTTCTCCATAAATAGCACCGCCTTTAATTCTATGTAATTATTATATGAAACTGTATAATTATTTGTCAATAATAAATATTAATTAATATAGAATATAAAGAAAAAATTTATAAATTTTTACAAAATTGTTGAAAAAATATTTAAAATATGTTAAATTAATATAAAAAGGTAAGGGGATGAGGATATGTCTAAGTATAAAGTTGGAGATGAATTAATTATTGTAACAGATCCAAATGAAGAAACAGAAAAATTAAATGAGCTTACTAGACTGAAAATAGATGGTGATTTTGCACAAATTTCTTGGGGGCTAAAAATAGTAGATGTTACTTTTGATAAGCCATATGTTACGCTTACTTATAGAAATGCAAATGGTGATATTAATAAAGTTTTTGCTGAATGCAGAGATATAGAAAATTTTGATAGAGAAAAAGTACTGGAAAAAGCTTTATTAAAAGCTTTTCAAAATGAAATTATTAATATTACTGTAATTAAAAATAAATAATATAAGTATTAATAGTTTAAGTCAAGAAAAAGGTGAGTATAAAGGACATATTCATAAATGTACAGGTAAATAAAGTAAAAGTATTTATTTTTTTACAGTTATGATGTATAATAACTGTATAATTAGATAAAATATAATCTTTATTTGCAAGGGGAGAGGTTTATGAGTAAGTGCCCATTTTGGTCAACAGGCAAAGTGAGAGTAAATTGTTATAATGAATGTCCAATGTATCCTGATCCTAAAGGTTATGAGATATGTCCATTTAAAGAGTATTTAGATAGCGAAAGTATTAATATAAAAGATAATATTGATAAGAAATTTAATTATTCTAATGATGATATAGAAGAAGATATCTATCAATTAGTTGGGGCATTAAAGGATTATTAATAAAAAGACATCTTAATTTTTTAAGATGTTTTTTTATTTTAGGATTAATTTAATAATTACTATACAAACATCTAGAAATTATTATTAATGTAGTTATTTTTATAAAATAAGGGCAATAATTATGATAACATAGTAGATATGTAAAAAAGATGTTTTGAATCATAGGGGGAAAAATGAAAGTAAATTTAGATATTAATCAAAGAAATGCAGTATATATAAAAGAAAAAAATGTTTTAGTTGTAGCTTCTCCTGGTTCAGGTAAGACAACAGTAATAATTAATAGAGTAAATCATCTTATTGAGGATTTGAAGATAAATGAAGGTAATATAATAGTGATAACATTTACAAGAGCAGCTGCTGATAATATGAGAAATAGATATAAAAATATATTTAAAAAAGAAAGAGCACCTTTTTTTGGTACTTTTCATGGATTGTTTTATAAGATATTACTGAGAGAGGGTTATGATATAAAAATAATGGATGGAGGAAAGGGGCATGCCATTATAAAGAATGTATTGTCTAGGTATTTTGATGATGTTAATGATGATAAAGTTAGAGAAGTGATGAATAATATTTCTATGTTTAAGACTTCTTTATGTACTGTTGATGAATTTAAATCTACTGTGAGCAAGGATATATTTTTAGAATGTTTAAAGGTTTATGAAAGTAACAAAGAAAGAGAGTGTTTATGGGATTTTGATGATTTATCGGTGAAAGTATTAAAGTTATTTACAGAAAAGAAGAATATTTTAGAAAAGTACCGAAGGGTGTTTAAGTATGTACTAGTAGATGAATTTCAGGATTGCGATAATATACAAGTGAGTTTTTTAATGCTTATGAATAAAGATAATGAACTTTTTGCTGTAGGTGATGAAGATCAATGTATTTATTCATTTAGGGGATCTAAGCCAGAATATATGGTTAATTTTCATGACACTTTTAAAGGTGGAGTAAAGGTTAAGCTTCTTACTAATTATAGAAGTAAGAATAATATTGTGGAGGTATCAAAGCGATTAATTGATAAAAATGAAAATAGAAATTATAAGGAAATAATATCTTATTGCAATAATTGTGGAATTGTTCATTATAGTACTCCATATAATGAATATATGCAAGGTGAAGAAATTGCTAAATACATAAAAGAAAATTATCAAGGCACATATGGGGATAATGCTATTTTATACAGAACCAATATGGAATCTAGAAGTATGATAGATGTGCTTACAAAAAGAAAGATTCCATTTGTGTTATTAGATAAAGGATATAATTTTTTTAATCATTTTATTTGTAGGGATTTAATTAACTATTTGAAATTATCTATTGACCAATATGATAAGAATGCCTTTGCATGGATAATAAACAAGCCTTTTAGATATATGAGTAAAGAAAATTTATCATATATTAATAATTATAAAGAAGATAAATCACCTTTTGATATATTAATTAATAAAAAGGATATGCCGCCGTTCCAGTGCAAAAAGATTGATGACTTAAGAAAAGAAATATTATATTTAAATAAAATGTCTTTAGGTAGTGCCATACAATACATAATATCTACCATGGGTTATATTGATTATTTAAGGGAATACGCTAATAAATATGGTCAAAGTCTTGATGATTTAGAAGATGTATTAGAAGAGTTTAAAGGGGCAGCTGAAGGTTTTAAAACTATTACTGAATTCTTGGTACACGTTAATAATGTGGAAGAACAGATTGAAAGTAGCAAAGTTGTTGAAGATGGTGTGATTTTAAGTACCATTCATGGAGTAAAAGGAATGGAGTTTAATAATGTCTATATTATTAATTGCAATGAAGAGGTAATACCTCATAAATCATCTATGGAAGAAAATATAGAAGAGGAAAGAAGGTTGTTTTATGTGGGTATTACTAGAGCAATAAATAATTTGTATGTATTTTCACCTAAAACAATGAGAGGAAAATTTAGAGAGGCTTCTAGATTTATTGCCGAGTCTCATCTTGAAGAAGAATCTGAAAAGGTTGATTATGGAATAGAAGTAGGTAATATGCTTTATCATAGGACTTATGGTGAAGGTAGTGTAATAGAGATAGACAAAGATAAAATTACCATTAAATTCAAAGACATTTGCAGAAGCTTTTCTTTAAAAGTACTGATGGAAAATAATTTAATTATATTAGTAAATTAATTTTTTAAACATAGTGCATAATAATATTGTCATATAGATGTTGGAGGAAGCTTTATGAAAAGTAAAAATACAGTTTTATGTATAATGGCAATAATATTATTTATTAATTTTTTAACTTTTGAAGCAAATGCTTTGATTTTATCTCCAGAAGAGATAGAACGTATAGAAATGCTTTTAAAAGAAAATGATGCATATGTTCATGATGAAGATAAAAAAGTGCTGGAAGGTTATAAAGAAAAATTATTAAATTATGAAATACTGAATCAGGAAGAAAAAGATTATTTACGAGAATGTTATTTAAATATGATTCGTAACAAGTTAGGGGAAGAAAAGTTTAATGAGTATTGTAAACTTATTGAAAAGAGAAGTAGCAGTGTAGAGTTTACACAGTCAGAAAAATTCAGGCTTTATGAACTAGAAAAGGAACTCAGAGAAAGTCACTAATAGGCTGTAAAACATTGAATATAGTCAATATATATAATATAATTTAAATAGGCTTATATAGCATTATATAATGCCTATTTATAATGTTAATGAGGTAAAAACTAATGAAAAAAGAATTTAGTGTTGAAGACATAAAATTTTCCTTGGACATTGGTACAAGATCCGTAATTGGATCAGCAGGGATTGTAAAGGGAACAAAGATTGATGTTATTAAAGAATGTTACATTGAGCACCATGAGAGGGCAATGCTTGATGGTCAAATACATGATATTTCTCTAGTTACAAAAACTGTTAAGTCAGTGATACAAAATTTAGAAAATGAACTAAATGTAAAGCTTGAAAAAGTTAATATTGCAGCTGCAGGAAGGTTCCTAAAAACTGTTAATAGTAAGGCAGAGCTAGATTTAAATAAAGATGAGTCCATAAATAGTGAATGGATAAAGACTTTAGAGCTTAAAGCTATAAAGGAAGCAGAAGAAAGTATAGCAAAAGAAGTGGTTGGAGAGCTATATTGTGTTGGCTATTCTGTAGTTAACTATTATTTAAATGGTTATATAATTTCAAATCTTTTAGGACATAAAGGTGAAAATATATCTGTAGAAATAATAGCAACTTTCTTACCAAAATCAGTAGTTGATTCTCTATATTCAGTTATGGATAAGTGTGGTTTGAGAGTAAGCAGCCTGACGCTAGAGCCTATTGCAGCCATTGAAGCAGTAGTTCCACAAAAGTTAAGATTATTAAATATTGCTTTGGTGGACATTGGAGCAGGAACATCAGATATAGCTATAAGTGCTGATCAAAGTATAGTAGCATATGGAATGGTTCCTATAGCAGGTGATGAAGTAACAGAGGTTATAGCAAAAGAATGTTTAGTAGATTTTAACACTGCAGAAATTATAAAAAGGCAAATAAATACAGAGGAAGAAATAAAATTTATAGATATATTAGGATTTGAATGTTCTAGAAGTTCTGAAAAGCTTAAAGAAGTTATTAGTCCTATAGTTGCAGAAGTAGGGGAGACCATTGGGGAAAAAATTAAAGAGCTTAATGGAAATAAACCTCCCAGTGCTATTTTTGTTGTAGGAGGAGGAGCGCATACACCAGGGATTCTTGAGGAAATAGCGAAAAATTCCAATATACCTAAAGATAGAATAGCAATAAAGGATAGAGATTCAATAGAATCATGTATAGCAGAAAATGCTTATGGCTCAGCAGGTGTTACTGTAATCGGTATAGCCCTTGTAGGTTTGAAAAATGAAGGCAATGATTTTGTTAATGTATATCTTAATCATATTCCAATAAGTTTATTTAATTCTCATGCTCATACTGTAAAAGATGTATTAGTACATGCTGATATAGATCCTGCCATGCTTATGGCAAAAAGAGGTAAAAATTTAAGATATACTTTAAATGGAGTTAAAAAGATAACCTTTGGAAACAAAGGAGAGAATGCTATTATTAAAGTAAATGGTCAAGAGGCATCTATTGATTCTACAATTAATGATGGTGATGAAGTAAATATAATTTATGCAAAAAATGGACAAAATGCAGCAGCTACAGTTACAGAATTATTAACTAATTATGAAGAAAAAGAAATTTTTATTAATAACATTAGTACCGTTATAAAACCAATTGCTATAGTAAATGATAATAAAGTTTCACTTGACACATATATATCTGACCAGGACATCATTGAAATAATATATCCAAAAAATATTGGAGATGTGAAAAAGTATATAATAAATACTACAAGTGATGTTTTTATCAATGAAGTAAAAGGCAATGATGAATATATAATAAATAATGGTGATAAATTGGTCTTTGAAGATTGTAGATACAGTGAAGAAAATCATTGTAATAATATAAATGAATCACTAATTATTGAGCAAGATGAAAAAAATACAAATTGTGACAAAGATAATATGACAAATGAATTCAGTGAAGAATTAGAGGATGAAGCTATATATGCCATGAAGGTAATAGTTAATGATGAAGAAGTTAAAATTAATGACATGTCTTCCATGATGTTTGTACAAATATTCAGCTACATAAACTTTGATTTATCAGAGCTAAAGGGAAATATAGTTCTTAAGCTGAATGGAGAAGTAGCATCATATACAGATATGGTTAAAGATGGAGATGTTATTAATATTTATTGGGAAAAGTAAAAAAGGGGCTAAAGGGGTATGAGTAGATTTAAAAATGAAGCAGAGAGCATTAAAGATGAAATTATAGCTATTAGAAGGACATTGCATGAAAATCCTGAAATAGGATATGAGGAGTTTAACACTTCTAGGCTTATTAAGGAGTTTTTAACTAAAGAGGGAATTGTTTATGAAGAATATGCAAAAACAGGAGTATGTGCATTGATAAAAGGTAAACAAGCTGATAATGGGAAGGTTATTGCTGTCAGGGCAGATATTGATGCTTTACCGCTAGAGGATAAGAAAAAGTGTAGTTATGCGTCAAAGATAAAATGCAGGATGCATGGATGTGGACATGATGGACATACTTCTATATTATTAGGGGTAGCAAAGCTTATAAATAGGAATAGAGATATTTTTGGAGGAACTGTAAAACTTATCTTTGAGCCAGCAGAAGAAACTACTGGTGGAGCAAAAGTGATGATTGAGGAAGGAATATTAAAAAATCCAGATGTGGATATGGTGTATGGTCTGCATATGGAGGAAACTATTGATACAGGAACAATAATGGTAAAAAGAGATACTGTCAATGCAGCATCCAATCCATTTAAGATAGTGGTTAAGGGAAAAGGAGCTCATGGTGCTTATCCAGCAGCAGCTGTTGACCCAATAGTGGCAAGCAGTCAAATTATTATGGCCTTGCAAACTATTGTTAGTAGAGAAATAAATCCAAGTAATTCAGCGGTGGTTACAGTAGGTTCCATTCATGGTGGTACAGCTAGCAATATAATACCTGATGAAGTTGAAATTGGCGGTATAATCAGAACCATCACTAAAGAGGATAGAGAACATTCTGTGAAAAGAGTGAAGGAAATTGCTGAAGGTATTGCTAGAACATTAAGAACAGAATGCCAAATTGAAATAGAAGAGTCTTATCCTTGTCTGATAAATAATGCTAACCTTGTTGAAATGCTTAGAGAAAATGCTGCAAAGGTAATTGGCATAGAAAATGTATTAGAACAAAAGAATCCTAAGATGGGAGTTGAAAGTTTTGCATACTTTGCCAATGAAGTTCCTTCGGTTTTCTATTTCTTAGGATGTAGAAATATTGAAAAAGGAATTATACATCCAGCCCATAGCAGTTTATTTGATATTGATGAAGAATCATTGCCAATAGGAATAGCCATTGGTTGTGAATTTATCGTTGATTATTTGACAAGTTGCTAAAATAATATTAATCTAATACAATGGGGAAAAGAAAAAAAGAGTACGGAAAACAGGAGATGATTTAAGTGAAAATAGAAATAGGAACAAATGAAGCTGGTCAGAGATTAGATAAATTTTTGAGAAAATACTTTAAAGATGTACCATTAAGTGCTATATTCAAAGCTTTAAGAAAAGGTGATATCAGAGTTAATGGAACAAAGAAAAAAGAAAATTATGCTTTAGAATTAGGTGATGAAATAGAAGTAAGATACTTACAATCTAAGAAAGAAACTAATACAAGCAAAGAAGTAAACTTTATAAAAGTAAATTCAGGTTCTATGAAGATTACTTTTGAAGATGACAATATATTAGTTGTTGAAAAGTGGCCAGGTGTTTTAGTTCATCCAGATCAAAAAGGAGCAGAACCATCTTTAACTGATTATGTATTATCATACTTAAATGATAAAGGTGATTATCTTCCAGAAAAGGAACTTACTTTTACACCAGCACCATGTAATAGATTAGATAGAAATACTTCTGGTGCTGTTATTTTCGGTAAAAACTTCGAAGCCTTAAGAGAAATGAATGAAATGATTAGAGAAGGACAGGTTAAGAAGTATTATAATGCATTAGTAACAGGAAGAATAAAAGATGGAATGTACACAGGATATATTTCTAAAAATGAAAATGAAAATATATCAAAAGTATATGATAAAGAAATGCCAAATACAAAGAAAATTGCCATGGAAGTTAAGACTATTCAAAGTAATGGAGCATTCTCATTCTTAGAAATAGACTTAATTACAGGAAGAAGTCATCAAATAAGAACTCACTTAAGTCACTTAGGACATCCGATTGTTGGTGATACTAAATATGGTGATAGAAATATAAATTCATTCTTTGACAATAAATTTGGGCTAAATTATCAATTCCTTTATGCTTACAAGCTTATTATTAAAGGTGGAGAAGGAAAGCTTGCATATTTAAAGAATAAGACAATAGCAGAAGCACTTCCTCCAATGTTTAAGAAAGTAAAGAGAGATGTATTTAAATTCACATTATAAAAGGGGATAATTATGGAGAAGAAATCATTAGGTAGGAGCTTTATGATACTATCTTTTGCGGGGATATTCATTAAGATATTATCAGCGGCATATGTACCATTGCTGACAGCTGTAATAGGTTCAGATGCATATGCTTCTTACTCTATAAGTTATACAATGTTCACATTTATATTAGCCGTAACATCATTAGGGGCTCAGCCTGCTATAACTAAGGTTGTGGCAGAATATAGAGCTGTTGGAAATTCTATTGATGCCTTAAGGGCAATGAAAATATCTAGGAAATATATGACTATTATAGGGCTATTTGGAACAATTATTTTATTGGTACTGGCAAGGCCTATAGCTTTAGCTAGCACATGGGATAAGTCTATACTTGCCATAATGTTCCTTTCTCCTACAATTTTGTTTTCATGTATATTATCTGTTTATAGAGGGTATATGCAAGGAATTGAGGATATGGAGACTATCGGAATATCACAAATAGTTGAGCAGATAATAAATGTTGTTTTAAGTCTTGTTTTTGCAGGTATATTAATAAAAATTAATGAAGAAATGGGTATTGCAGGAGGGACTGTAGGTACTACTTTAGGAGCAGTAGTTGCAATTATATATATAATTTATATTTATCAAAAGAGAGACTACGAAGAAGAAGCATATTCTAGCAATACTAGTGAAAAGAGACATAGTGAAAAGAAGATAGTAAGAAAGATATTAATGTACGCATTACCCATTACATTAGTGGCAGCATTACAAAATTCAAGTCCGCTTGTGGATGCCATGATAGTGAAAAGAAGGCTTGCAACTTCAGGGATACCTAAAGCAAGTTTGGAAGTTACGTATGCTTATCTTTCATATTTTAATACTTTATTATATGTACCATTAGCATTGGTAACGGCACTTAGTACAGCTATATTTCCTAAGGTTATTTCAGCTTATACTTGTAAAAATCGTAAGGAGCTTAGAAGTAATATAAGTTATTCTTATAGAATAACTTTTATGATTACTATACCATCATTAGTAGGATTATCAGTTTTAAGTAAAGAGGTATTCCTTATGCTTTTTGGATTAAATGAAGGATATGAGCTGCTTATGTATGGTTCAATAGTGCTGGTATTTATGTCTATAACTACTATACAAAATACTATTTTACAAGGGGTAAATAAATTATATCTTGTTTTATCTACAGCATTTATTGGTGTAGTATTGAAACTGATATTAGATTTTATACTTGTAGCTATTCCAGAGGTTAATATTTTTGGAGCTGTAATTGCCAGTTTAGTATCGTATCTTGTTCCAGCTATTATAAATCATAGGAACTTAAGAATGATATTTAGAGTAAGAGTTCCAATTATTAAGCTGTCAATAACATCAATTATTGCTTCTTTGGCTATGGGGCTAGCTATTGTAGGTATAAGGATGCCTATAGATAGATTAATTAATATTTTTGAAGGCGGAAGACTTATGATTAGTATAGCAACATTAGTTATGGTAGCAATTGGCGGAATGGTATATTTAATAATAATGATTTTAATTGGAGGAATAAGAAAAACAGATTTAGATTTAATTTCTCCCAAGATATATAGAATTATGCCAAGATTTTTAAGAAAAATGATGTAATTATTATTTTAAAGATAACTTAATTTATATTGAGTTATCTTTTTTTTGTATATAAAGCATAAAAAATAAACATTATAACATTATGGTAAAGATAAAGATGAGGTGAAGAAGAGTGGGAATAAAATTACAAAATTTAGTGGTGAAATTTGGAGATTTTACAGCTATAAATGAGGTGACGTTGGAAATTCCAAAGGGAAAGCTAATTTCTTTACTAGGTCCATCAGGCTCTGGTAAATCAACTACGCTTTTCACTATATGCGGAATACACAAACCTTATTCAGGTAAAATAATATTTGGTGATAGAGATGTAACTGGCTTGGAGCCAGAAGAGTTAGGAATCGGTTTGGTATTTCAAAATTATGCCTTATACCCTCATATGACTATAAGGGAAAATATAGGATTTCCATTAAAGAATTTAAAGTGGAACAAGGAGGAAGCGGCAAAAAGGATAGTGGAAGTTGCCAAAACTGTAAAGATAGATGGACTTTTAGACAGGAAACCATCGCAGCTTTCAGGAGGGCAACAACAGAGAGTGGCTATAGCAAGAGCTTTGGCTAAAAGACCAGATATTCTTTTGTTAGATGAACCATTATCTAATTTGGATACTAAGCTAAGAGTAGAAACAAGACAGGAAATAAGAAGAATACAAAAGGAAACAGGAGTTACTGCCATATTTGTTACTCATGATCAAGAAGAAGCCATGAGTATTTCAGATCAGATAGTGCTTATGAAGGATGTTTAAATCCTATCAATAAATTTGTAGCATCTTTTATAGGAAGTCCAGAGATGAATTTTGTAAATTTAAAAGTTAAAGATGGCATAGGAGTAATTGATAATTATACCATAAAGAATATTACAAAAGAAAAGAAAAATGTTATTTTAGGCTTCCGTGCTGAAGATGTGGAAATAGCAAATGCAGGAATTGGTGCTAAAGTGGATACTGTAGAAATATTAGGGAGGGAAAAGCTTCTTACATTAAGTCATAATAATAGGATATTCAAGGTTTTAGTTGAAAATACTTTTCATATTGAAGAAGGTAAAGGAATATATATAAGACCTAAAGAAGGAAAATGTTATATATTTGATTAAAAAACGGAGGAATTTATTAAAAAATGTTAAAGAAAAAATATAAAGGTTATTTATATCTACTTCCAGCATTAATAGTGCTTTTAGTTTTTGTATTCTATCCCATAATAAATACTGTAATATTTAGCTTTGATGAAACAAAAGCCAGCGGATTTAAATTTGGTATAGGATCATATAAATATCTTTTTAGTGATAAGAGATTTAGACAATCCCTGGTAAATACACTGATATATGCAGCCATAGTTCCATTTTTATCAGTAAGTATTTCTTTGCTTTTAGCAAATGCTTTAGTACATTTAAAAAATAAAAAGTTACAAAGTATGTTTCAGAGTATATATTTTTTACCATATGTAACATCTTTAGTTGCCATAGGCATAGTATGGTCATGGCTTTTTAATAGTGAATATGGTGTTATTAATTATGTTCTTAAAGTTATAGGTTTCAAAGGTATTAATTGGCTTAATGATTCTAAATATGGAATGTTGGCATTAATTATTTTTGCAGTATGGAAAAGCCTAGCTTTCAATACACTTATTTTGACTACAGGCATAGCTTCTATTAATCCTCAGTATTATCAAGCTGCCAAAATAGATCAGGCATCAAGTAGGACAATATTTACTCAAATTACCATAAAGCTAGTTTCACCTATGATAGCTTATACATATATGATAAGTCTTATTGCAGCCTTTAAGGTATACACAGAAGTGTACGTATTATTTGGAGGAAGAACTTTAGATGGATCAGTATCCACAGTAGTTAGATATATTATTGACAGATTTTATGGCGATCAAGACTTTCCACTTGCTTATGCAGCAGCAGTAGTATTACTTGTAATTATTCTTTTGGTGACAGGAATACAGAAATATGCTCAAAGAAATAAAATTCATTACTAGAGGTGATTTATTTTATGAATAGAAAGTATTTTTTGAATTTTTTAAAATATATGGCATTAGTGCTATTTGCTATAATCACTTTATTTCCCTTTTATTGGATGATTGCTTTTTCCTTAAAGACAAGTTTTGAAGTAATCCAGATACCGCCAAGCTTGATACCTAAATCTCTTAAATTTGAAAATTATACTATAGCATTTAAAATGGCTCCATTTGTGAGATATTTTATTAATACTATCATTGTCACTGCATTAAGTATTATTTTTACAGTAATAATAGCTATTCTTTCAGCTTTTGCTTTTGCTAATTTGGAGTTTAAAGGTAGAGATTTGATATTTGCAATTTTTTTAGCATCAATGATGATTCCAGGAGAAGTTCTTATAGTAACTAATTTTAAAACAATATCTAAATTAGGTTGGATTGATACATATAGGGCTTTATTTATACCTTACATGGCAAATGTTTTATACATATATATGCTGAGAGAGTTTTTCTTAACAGTACCTAAGCAGCTATATTATGCAGCTAAGGTTGATGGTGCTAGTGATTGGAAGTTTCTTTGGAGTATATTGGTACCAATTGCTAAGCCATCAATAATAACCATTTGTATACTGGTAGGAATAAATTCGTGGAATGCTTTTTTATGGCCATTATTAGTAACAAATAGTGTTGATATGAGATTGGTAGCCAATGGACTTACAGCTTTTCAATCTGATGCTGGAAATAGCTATGAGTTATTAATGGCTGCATCCACAATAATTACTCTTCCAATAGTGATTATTTATATTTTTTTACATAAGAAAATTATGAGCGGTATATCAATAGGTGGAATAAAAGGATAATTTAGATGAATTTTTAAATTAAAGTTACACACAATAAATAGAGAAAATATATTAAATTAGAGGTGAAGCAAATGAAAAAAAGATTTTTGGCGTCATTGCTAACAGTGGTGACAACAATGGCATTGTTTGTAGGTTGTAAAAATACTACCAGTACTACAGAAGAAATTATTATAGAGGTGAATGAACCAGTTTCTATTGAACTGTGGCATTACCTAACAGGAAGTCAAGGGGAAGTACTACAGAGTATTATTGACGATTTCAATAGTACTAATGGTAAAGGAATTACTGTTACTGCTGTAAATCAAGGAAATATAACAGATTTAAATAAAAAGGTTGTAGCAGCAGCTCAATCTAATTCCTTGCCAGCAATTATCAATATATATCCAGATTTAGCAACAGGATTAATTCAAGATGGGAAAATAATTGATTTAACTCCATACATCAATAATGATAAAATTGGTATGAAAGATGAAATTAATAATGATTTTATTAAAACTTTTATTGATGAAGTATCACAGTGGAATGATGGAAGCATTTATGGTATACCACTAACTAAATCAACAGAAGTTCTTTATGTCAATGAAACATTGTTAGGTACTTTAGGATACACAATGAATGATTTGAATAATTTAACCATGGAAAAACTTACAGAGATATGCAAGAAGAGTAAAGAAGAATTAGATATTCCTGGTTTTGGTTTTGATTCAGGGTCTAATGCTTTTATTTCAACATTAAAAATGGATGGAAAAGACTTTATTGAATTAGATGGAACTATTAATGTTGATAATGAATGGGTTAAAGAATTTATGCAGTATTATAAAGATAATACTGAAAAGGGATATTTTAGAACACCAGGTGAAGACACTTATTTATCAGGGCCATTTTCCAATGAAAAATTACTTATGTATCAAGGCTCAACAGCAGGAGCATCACATATACAGACTAATGGTGCATTTGTTTTAGGTATTAGTGAGGTGCCAAAGTTTGAAGCTAAATCTAAAGCAGTTATTCAGCAAGGTGCATCTTTATTTGTAACTAATGATACCACAGCGCAACAAAAATATGCAGCATATGAATTTATTAAATATGCTACAAACACAGAAAATACAGCACAGTTTGCTGTAGCTACTGGCTATCTTCCAGTAAGATATTCAGCTGAAGAAACCATTACAATGAAAAATGTGTTAAATAATACTGAAAGTATATATGGAAAGGTATATCCAGTGGCTAAAGAAGAATTAAATTATGCTTATTATACTCCAGCAATTAATAATGCTCAATCTGCAAGAAATATAATTCAGGAAAAATATGAATCATATGTAAATGGCGGTATATCAGATATAGAAACCTTTATAAAGGACACTACATCACAAGTTGAAACTTCAATTCAAAGGCAATAACAATAGAGATAGGAATTAAATCCTATCTCTAATTTGTGTAATATTCAGTTTTTATTTTATTCCTTCTTCATATTGTTGGACCATTCTCTTAACCATTTCTCCGCCAACACTACCGCATTGTTTTGAACTTAAATTTCCATTGTAATCTGAAAATGGAACTCCCATTTCAGTTGCAACTTGATTTCTAAATTTAGCTAAACCGTTTTTTGCTTCAGGTACTAATTTTTGTGTCATAAATGATCCTCCTCTATCAGTGAAGTTTTGTCAAAGCATTAATTTGCTTTGCAGTATTATTATATGCAAAGTGATATTTAATAACCTATAAAATAGTAACCAACAAAGGAAAAAAATAGAGCCTACTTTAATCGTCTTCTAAGCCGAAAGTACTTAAGTAAGCAAAGATTACAAAGACTCCAATAACTGTAACTAAGACTTTTATTAAAGCTGAATAAGTTTGAATAATACTTAGTATTATTCTAAAAAATAAAAATATTAAAATTCCTAAAAGCGAAAAAATTAATATGTTCATTTTAGATAAATTTAAATCTATATGTTTTCTTATCTCCATGATGTTTATAGTGAAGCTGAGGATAGATGAAAAGAATACAGTGATTGCATAGGAAAATATGTTAATATTAGGAATGCTAGTTAGGCAAAAAAGCATTACTAATTCAAATGAAGAAGTTATAAGAGAATTCCTAAGTATTATACCTTGTTTATTTAAACCATTGAGAATACCGAACATAGTATTAGCAGGAAAAAGAATAGGTGCAGCAATTGAACAAGCTTTAATGTACAGACCTAAGTCATTGCGGTTATAAAATAATATTCCTAAATCATTAGGAATAAGTTGACAAATTATCATTGTAGCCATTCCTAAGAGGAAGGCTATCTTCAGCACTTTTTTGATTCGCATTGAGGCGTTATAATATTCCCCTCTGCTAAGACTTTCTGATAAATCTGGTACAAGTAACATATTTATTGAATTTACCACAATTATAGGAAAAGTGACAATTGTCAGTGACATTCCAACAAAGCGGCCTATCATAGATAAGGCTATAGAGTATTCAAATCCAGCAGCCACCAGTCTTCTAGGAATTATCAAGGTTGCAATGGTTGAGAAAATATTTGTTAAAAACCCATTAATACATAATGGAATAGAAATTACAAAAACATTAAATAATAATTGACCTCTGCTTTCTGTAGGTGCATTGGAAATGGGAATAGATTTAATTACATGTCTATAATAAACATAAAGTAATATAAGGCTCTGTAATTCTCCTATGGCTAAAGAAACAAATGCTAAAGTAACTAAACTAGATAATGTTTTTGTCTTAAACATATATACTAACAGAGAAATGGTAATAATTCTCATAGCTTTTTCTAAAATATCTATAAGGGCAGGAGCAGTTATTTTGGAAGTCCCATAAAAATAGCCCTTTAGGATATTGGATAGAGATATAAACACCATAGCCGGGCAAGTTACTCTGATGGCGTTAAGTGTTCTAAGATCTTTAACTCCATATCTACTTATGTATGGTGCCAGAAAAAATACAAAGACACCAATGAACAAAGACCATATGATATTAAAGATAGCAACAGAATCAATAGTTTTAAAAAGATTATTTGTTTCTCCATTAGATGTATATATGGCTGAAAGCTTTGAAATAGCAGCTATGATTCCAGCGGTCATAAGACAGATAAATAAATTATATATAGGCATTATTATTCCATAAAGACCAATTCCTTCAGCACCAATTAGCTTAGAAAGATAAATGGAAAAAATAAATCCAAGAAGACCTGTACTTATATTTGAAGCAGTTAAAAAGAAAGAATTTTTAAAAAAATTATCTTTTTCCATGTTATCACTCCTTTAAGTAAAGATGACAATGATAGAATTAATGGTAAAAGTACTGTAAAATTAAGTAATGCTTACGTAACTAATAATATCTATTCTAAAAATATAGGAAATATGAATACATATTGTTTTTAAGAATTTATATAAAAAAAGTGCAGTTTTACTACACTTTTTAAAGAAATTAGATTACTATTACGTAAAAGTATAATAGAACTAATAATCCTAAAACTATTCTATAATAACCAAATGACTTAAAATTATGTTTTTTAATATAGTCCATAAGAAATTTTATGGCAAATATTGAAACAATAAATGATACAAAGGAGCCTATAAGCAAAATTAGCCACTGAAAAGTATTGAATTGAAAGCCGGTTTTTATAAGTTTCAAAGCACTTGCACCAAACATGGTGGGAATTGCTAGGAAAAAGGAAAATTCAGCAGCTATGAAACGAGAGGCACCAATAAGGGTAGCACCTATAATAGTAGCTCCTGAACGAGATGTTCCAGGTATCAAAGCTAGTATTTGGAAAATACCAATGCCAAAGGCTGTTTTGTAGCTTAAGTCAGAAAAAGCACTGATAGTAGGTCTTTTATCTCTATTTTCAAGAAAAATAAAGATAACTCCATAAATAATTAAAGTTATAGATACAGTGGTAGGATTAAAAAAAAGCTCATCTATTTTATCTTCAAATAATATGCCTACAACACCAGAGGGAATAACGGCAATTAATACTTTAATCCATAAATTCCAAGCTTCTTGTTTTTCTTGCATATTTTTACTATGGGAGAAAGGATTTAACTTATTAAAATATAATATCACCACAGCTAAAATGGAGCCTAGCTGCACAACTACTAAAAATGTATTAATATATTCAGTTGAAAAATTAAGTTTGATAAATTGATCTACTAAAATCATATGACCTGTACTACTAATAGGTAGCCATTCTGTTATTCCTTGGATTATCCCAAGAAATATAGCTTTAAGTATTTCAATATAATACATAAAAAACCTCCTAATATATAGATATATTATAAGTTAAATATATATTTATCTAAAAAGATTATGATAAATATAAAAAAACTTCTTTATATAATATAGAACATGTACTAATCCTTTTTATATACTTTAAATGAGAATATTTTATAAATTACAAAATATAAATTTAGTAATGGGAGGAGTGAAATGAAGAAGGTTATAAGTTTTTTCATAGTTAGTACATTTATTGTAGCCATATCCTTTGGTATATATAATCTAGATGATAAATACAAACTTAATATAGTATATGATGATATTCAGTGGACAATTAATAATAAGGATTGTTTAAATGCCGTTTCCTTTGATTTTGATAATGATGGAAATATATATGTTGCCTATGATAATTCAGTGGAAAGAATAAATGAGGATAATAAGGTAGAAAGATTATTTAGTAATGATGCATTAAAAATATATGATATTGTGGTATATAAAAATTATCTAATAATATCTAGTGGAAATTCTATTATAAAATATGATTTAGATAATGGAACTTTTAGTGATATAGTTAATAATATTCCTAATAACGGAATTAATAAAGAAATTAAGCTTTTAGTTAAAGGAGATGTTTTATACGCATCTATAGGTAGCAACACCAATAGTGGAGTAGTAGATAGTCCAGATGGGAAAGTGGATATACCATCATTTCATTGGACTCTATCAGGTAGGAAATATGGTAACAGTGGAACTTCAGGATTCTGTAATTATTCAGAGTCGGTGCAGGAGGATTCAACCATAAATGAGGGGAAATTTAGCAATGCAAGTATAATATCATGTAACCTTATGGATGATGAAATAGCTACATATGCTACAGGTATAAGGAATGTTAAAGGGTATAGTGTTACCAGTGATGGTAAAATAATTGCTATAGTAGGAGGTATTGAAAATTCAGGAGATAGACCTTTAGAAGGTGATAAAGATTATATCTATAGTATAAAAGAAAAGAGCTGGTATGGGTGGCCAGATTTCAGTGGAGGCGATCCTGTTACTTCACCAAGATTTATAAAAGGAAAGGAAGCTAATACATTTATAATAAAAAACCATCCTACAGAAGTGGTGTATGGTCCTATTTATCAACATAAATCCATTGATGCATTAGAAGGATTGGCTATTGATATAGATGGCAAGTGCTTAAGTAAAGATACTATAGTATTTGCAGATAACAAAGAAAAGGTATTGTATGCCATGAACGGTGAAGGTGTAGCAAAATCAATAATAAGACTTTCGGAAGGAAGTGAGGTTAAAAGTATAAGATATCATAAAGACAGCATGTATATTTTAGATAGCGGTATAGGGTGCATATATAAGTTGAGAAACGGAAATAATCTATCAGTTTTTAATCTACCAAAGATTATATGGGTATTTCTAATAATATTTATAATATCTATAGTTTTAATTGTGATGATAAAATTTAAGGGGAAAAAGATAGGATAAAAAGTTAATAGCAGGTAAACATAATATATTTATAAAAGAGCAGAATAATAGTAAAAATCAATAGTAAAATGTTAAGTGTAATAAAGGGGATAATATGGGAAAGACTATAGTATTAAATTTAAATCATATTAATATAAAGGGGGATGTTCTAGATGTAGGTGAAAGCTTTGGAGTTATATACAATATAGCCAAAGATATCGATGATGAAGTTTCAGTTGATTATATCGAAGAGGAAAATTCAGAATTGCTTAAAGAAAGAAGTTATGATAATTGTACTATTTTCTTTGCTCTAAGCAATATTTGGGGAGATTATCAAAGAGAAAAGTTGCTTCAAAAGATAAGTAGAAGCATAAAAAGTGGAGGAAGCATTTATATATGGGATATTAATAAGGAAATAGGAAAGTTATTTAATAATAAAATAAGAGTTATTCTTCCGTCAGAAAAAATTAAAGAGTTTCAATTTAAAAATTTAAATCCTATGACTTCATCTAGTATTGAAGAAACTAGAAAGATTTTATCAGGACAGTTTGGTATTGAAGAAGAAAAGGTATGGGAAGATATTTATTACATTAAAGCAAGAAAAAATGAAGATTTTACTTATAACAATTAATTGCAATATGGAAATATTAGATTATTAATGTATAATTAAAGTATTTTCTATTAATTATAGATATAAGAGGGTATTATAAAAAATAATTAAGAAAAAGCTTCAAGTTGTGGCTTTTTCTAATACATATAAAAAGTATATTTTCAATAATAAATTAAATTTACTTAAGAAAGTTAAGTATATGTTCGATAAATATTATAATATAGAAGTAGAGGGAATAAATATGCATTGGTTATTGGTGGGAAATGACTTAATTTAAGTTTTAATTTACAAAAATTAAAGTGATAAATTCAACTTTTTAAAGAAAAATCATAAAAATAAGTTGATAAAAGCATGAAATTGTGTATAATTAAAACAGTAATCAATACTATATAAGGTATTAATATTGATTATATAATACGAGAAAAGGTGGTGAGATTTTGGCATTAGATGCAATTAACGAGATAAAGAAAGCAGAGTTACAAGCTGAAGACATGATATCAGAGGCTAATAAGGCGTCTAAGGAGTTAATTTTGAATGCTCATAGTGAAGCTGAAAAACAATATGACAGTATTGTGAAAGATGCTAGAGCAAAGGCTGATAAGTTAATACAAGAAGCTGTAGAAGCTGGAAATGTTGAAGCAAAGCCTATTTTAGAAAATGGTGAGAAAGAAAAAGAAAGTATAAGAAATTTATCACCTACATTAAAAGAAAATGCTATTAATATAGTTGTTGAGAGGATAGTGAAGATTCATGGCAATAGTTAAGATGAACAAATTCACTTTGGTTACTTTTGAATCTCACAAGAAAGAGCTTCTTCGTAAGTTACAAGGATTTTCTAAGGTTGAGTTTATCAATCTTCAAGATGAAGAAAAACTTGAAAAAAATGAAGTTTTAAAAGAACTTTCAAAAGATGAAGTGGATTCAAATAGTTCAGAGTATGAAGAAAATTTATCAAAAGCTAAATCATCTCTAGATTTTCTGAATAGCTATATGCCTAAAAAGTCTTTATTACAATCAATACAAGATGATAGGCAAAGCTTATCTGTAGAGGAATTAGAAGAATTGGTTGAAAAATCAAATTGGCCTGCTATTTACGAAAAAGTAAAAGAAAAAGAAGAACAATTACATGATTTTGAAAATTCAATAGTTAAACTTCAAGGTGAAATTGACATATTAAAACCTTGGGAATTGCTAGACTGTTCCTTTGAAAATCTAGATGAGTTAAACAAAACAGCTTATTTCATAGGTAGTATTGCAAAACAATATGAAGAAGAGCTAAGCTCTGCTTTAAAAGATGCTTATGTAGAAGTTGTTTCAAGAAACAGTAATGATACTAATATACTTATATTAGTTGATGGCTCTAAAGCAGATGAAACTTTAAGTTTAATTAGAAATTATGGTTTCAGTGCATTTAAGACTGACTACAAAGATGTTCCTCAAAAAACAATAATGGATTTATCTGCCAAGATTGAGGACATAAAGACAAAGATATTTTTAATGAAGGAAGAACTAGCTTCTTATGAAGAAGATATTAAGGTAATGCAACTAGTTTATGATTATTACTTCAATAAGGTATCTAGAGAAAAAGCATCAACAAACTTCTTAAGAACAAACAACACTGTTACTATTCAAGGATGGTGCGCTGTTGAAGACAATAATGCCTTAAGTGCAATTTGTAAAGAAGTTACAGGTGAAGATTACTATATGACATTTGAAGATGTTAAGGAAGATGAAGTTGAAGAGGTACCAGTAAAGCTTAGAAATAGTAAACTAGTATCTGCTTTTGAATCTGTTACATCAATGTATAGTACACCTAGATATGATGAGTGGGATCCAACTCCGTTTTTAACACCATTCTACCTTGTATTCTTTGGGATGATGGTTGCTGATGCAGGATATGGATTAACAATGTTATTAATATGTTTATTAGCACTTAAATCATTAAAACTAAAAAAAGAAACAGCAGATTTCTTAAGATTTGGTTTATTTGTAAGTATACCTACAATTATATTTGGTATGATTTATGGTTCATATTTTGGTGATATTTTACCAATACCAGGACTTTTAGTTCCAACAAGAGATGTTGTTACAATATTAGCAATATCAATTGTATTTGGTGTTGTTCAAATATTTGCTGGACTTATAATTAAGTTCTCATACCTTTGCAAAATGGGTAAATCATTTGATGCCATTGTTGATGTAGGTTCTTGGATAATAGAGCTTGTTTCAATAGGTATTTTTGCTGGTTGTATACTTTTAGGGTGGCCAACAGTAGTTAAATACATTGCAATAGCTGGTATGGTTATTGGTGCACTTTTAATAATTTATTCTGGTGGTAGAAATGAAAAGAGTAAAGGTGCGCAAATAGGTCAAGGGTTATATAACTTATATAACATTACAGGATATGTAGGAGACTTAGTTTCTTATTCAAGACTTATGGCACTTGGATTATCAGGTGGATGTATAGCATCAGCTTTCAATATGCTTATTACTCAAATGAGTGGATGGTACGCTATAATAGTTATACCATTATTATTTGTTTTAATACACATATTTAACTTAGGATTAAGTTTACTTGGAGCTTATGTTCATACAGCAAGATTACAATATGTAGAATACTTTGGTAAATTCTACGAAGGTGGCGGAAAACAATTTGAGCCATTTACAGTATCAGAAAAATATATGAATTTAAAGGAAAATTAGGAGGAAATTAAAATGGAATTTGTACAAACTTGGATAGAATTTTTTATGAATAATAACGGTGGAATGATATTTGGAGCAATTGGTGTTGCTTTAGCAGTTGGTTTAGCAGGTATAGGTTCAGCTAAAGGTGTTGGTTTAGTTGGGGAAGCCGCTTCAGGATTAGTTACAGAAGAACCAGAAAAGTTCGGTAAGGCGTTAGTATTAGAATTATTACCAGGTACTCAAGGTTTATATGGTTTCGTTATTGGTTTCGTTGCTTACACTAAGCTTGCTCCAGGAATGGATTTATCTACTGGATTAGTATTAATCGGTGCATGTTTACCAGTTGCTATAGCAGGTTTATTCTCAGGTATCGCTCAAGGTAGAGTTGCTGCTGCAGGTATCCAAATATTAGCTAAGAAGCCAGAACACAACACAAAAGGTATCATACTTTCAGCAATGGTTGAAACATATGCATTATTAGGGTTCGTTATATCATTCATGTTAGTTAACATGATATAAGATTGGAGATATAGGATATGTCAGTAAATAATATTACTTCAAAAATCTTAAGAGATGCTGAAGGAAGAAAGGAAAGTATTTTAGCTACTGCTGAAGAAGAAAAAAATAAGATTCTTTCTAAAAAAGTTGCTTCTGCAAAAGAACTTGAAAAAGAAATTTTAGAAAAAGCTGAAATTGAAGCTAAATCTAAAAAAGAAAGAGTAATTTCAGGTGCTAAGCTTAAAGCAAGAAATGAAAAATTAGCTGCTAAGCAAGAAGTAATTGAAGAAGTATTCTCTAAGAGTGTAGAAACGTTATGTAAATTAAATGATAGAGAATTTGTTAAATTTATTAAAGATTCTATTTTATCATTAAATATAGATGGTGATGAAACACTTATCTTAAATGAAGATGGTAACAAAATAGTGTCAAAAGAAGTTGTTGCAGAAATTAATACAGAATTAAAAGCAAAAAGACTTAAAGGTGAAATTAAAATAAGTGAAACTATTGGTTCATTTAGAGGTGGTTTCATATTAGAAAAAGGTGGCGTAGAAATTAATAATACCTTTGAATCTCTTGTTGATTCATTAAAAGATCAATTAGAATTTGAAGTTGCAAAGGTGTTATTTAATTAAGGAGGTAAGCTATGGATTTAATGCAATTTACCCAAGCTCTTTCAAGAATATGGGTATTAGAAACAAGACTCCTTGATAAGGCCAAAATCCAAAGAATGATAGAAGCTCCAAATGCAGATGATGTTATAAAAATACTTGGTGAAACTGAGTATGCAAATGTTATGGGGAATGTAAAAAGAGCAAGTGATTATGAGGAAATGTTAAGTGCTGAATTACAAAGAGTTTATAGTCTGGTATATGAATTATGTCCAGTAAAAGATATTGTAAATTTATTCAGCACAAAATATATTTACCATAATGTAAAAGTTCTTTTAAAAGGTAAATTCTTAGGAAAAGATTTTTCTAATCTTCTAATTCACTTAGGAAAAGATGATGTTAATGAAATAAAAAGAAAAATTGACTCAGATAGCTTTGGTGATTTAAGAGGAAATATAGGTAAGGCTGTTATGGCAGCAGTTGAAGATTTTGAGGCAACAAAAGATCCACAAAGAATCGATATAATTGTAGATAAGTTTATGTTTGAAGAATTAGTTCAAATAAGAAAATCATTAAACTACAGTTTTACTGATAAAATAATAAATGCAATGATTGATTCAACAAATATCAAGACTTTACTAAGAATTAAGAAACAAGGTAAGGGTCGTGAATTTGCTCAAGAAGTTATTGTTCCAGGTGGATACATAGATAAAGATACGTTAGTATCAATAATCAATGAATCACCAGAGAATATTATTTCTAAGTTAAGTTTTTCTGTTTACTCAGAGATAGTAAGAGAAGGATTAGAAGGGTATATAGCTACAAATTCAGCAAACCTATTAGAAAAATTAAGCGATAATTATATAATGGCGCTAATGAAGGATTCAAAATTTGTTACCTTTGGACCAGAAAGAATTCTTTCTTATATATATGCAAAGGAAACAGAAATTAAATTAATTAGAATTATAATGGTTGGTAAGCTTAATAATGTTGCTGAGGAAGTAATTAGAGAAAGGCTGCGTGATAGTTATGTATAAGAAGATTGGAGTTGTTGGTGATAAAGACTCAGTTTTAGCTTTCAAAGCACTTGGCGTAGATGTTGCACCAGTAGTTGGAGCAGATGAAGCAAGAAGAGCAGTAGATAAGATGGCTATGAATGATTATGCAGTTATATTTGTTACAGAACAAGTTGCTGTAACAATAGAAGAAACTATTGAACGTTATAATAATCAATTGCTTCCTGCTGTAATATTAATTCCAAGTAATCAAGGAACTTTAAATATAGGTTCTAAGAGAATTAGTGAGAGTGTGGAAAAAGCTGTAGGTATGAATATTTTATAGGAAGGCAGGTTAGAGAATTGAAGACCGGAAGAATTATTAAAGTTTCTGGACCTTTAGTTGTAGCTGAAGGAATGGAAGAAGCTAATATATATGACGTAGTTAAGGTTGGAGAAAAGAAGCTTATCGGTGAAATCATCGAAATGAGAGGAGATAAGGCATCTATCCAAGTTTACGAAGAAACAACAGGTATCGGAACAGGAGATCCAGTTATAACAACAGGAGAACCATTAAGCTTAGAGCTTGGACCTGGATTAATAGAATCAATGTTCGATGGAATACAAAGACCATTAGATGCTTTTGAAAAAGCAGCTAATTCTCCTTTCCTAGTTAGAGGGATAGCTGTTAATGCATTAAATAGAGAAAAAGTTTGGACATTTGTTCCAACTGTAAAAGAAGGCGATGAAGTAGAAGCAGGTGATGTAATAGGTACAGTTCAAGAAACTGCTGTAGTATTACATAAAATAATGGTTCCTTACGGAGTAAGTGGTAAAGTTAAATCAATAAAAGGCGGAGATTTCACAGTAGACAGTACTGTATGTGTTGTTGAAACTGCTAAAGGTGATAGAGAGTTATCGTTAATGCAAAAATGGCCTGCAAGAAAAGGTAGACCTTTTGCAAGTAAATTAAAACCAGATGCTCCAATGACTACAGGTCAAAGAGTTATCGATACATTCTTCCCTGTAACTAAAGGGGGAGCAGCTGCAGTACCAGGACCTTTCGGAGCTGGTAAAACAGTAACTCAGCACCAAATTGCTAAATGGGGAGATGCTGAAATAGTTGTTTACGTTGGATGTGGAGAACGTGGAAACGAAATGACAGACGTTCTTAATGAATTCCCAGAACTAATTGACCCTAAAACTGGTCAAAGTTTGATGAAGAGAACAGTTCTTATAGCAAATACATCTAACATGCCAGTTGCTGCCAGAGAAGCATCAATTTATACTGGTATAACAATTGCTGAATACTTTAGAGATATGGGTTACTCAGTATCAATCATGGCTGACTCAACTTCAAGATGGGCAGAAGCACTTAGAGAAATGTCTGGTAGACTTGAAGAAATGCCAGGTGATGAAGGATATCCAGCATACTTAGGATCAAGACTTGCTGAATACTATGAAAGAGCTGGTAGAGTTATCTGTTTAGGTAAAGATGGTAGAGAAGGAGCTGTTACAGCTATCGGTGCCGTTTCTCCTCCAGGTGGAGATATATCTGAGCCAGTTACTCAATCAACATTAAGAATAGTAAAAGTATTCTGGGGATTAGATGCTCAACTTGCATATAAGAGACACTTCCCAGCAATAAACTGGTTATCTTCTTATTCATTATATGCAGATACAGTTGATACTTACTTTAACAGAGAAGTTGCTCCAGACTGGTCAGAATTAAGAATGGAAGCTATGGCTTTATTACAAGAAGAAGCAAGCTTAGAAGAAATCGTAAGATTAATCGGTATTGATGCTTTATCAGCTCAAGATAGATTAAAACTTGAAGTTGCTAAATCTATTAGAGAAGATTACTTACAACAAAACAGTTTCCACGAAGTAGATACTTATACTTCACTTGAAAAGCAATATAGAATGCTTAAGTTAGTAATTCTTTTCAAGAAAGAAGCAGAAAGAGCTCTTGAAGCAGGTGTATATTTAAATGATATCTTAAACTTAGAAGTTAGAGATAAAGTTGCTAGAGCAAAATATATAGAAGAGAAAAATATAAGCAGAACTGATGAAATAGCTGTAGAAGTTAAATCTGCTATAGACGAATTAATAAGCAAAGGAGGAGTTCTGAATGCTTAAGGAATATAGAACTGTAACTGAAGTTGTAGGTCCTTTAATGGTTGTTGAAGGAGTTAGCGGTGTAAAATACGATGAGCTAGTTGAAGTTGAAATACAAACTGGTGAAAAAAGAAGAGGTAAGGTTCTAGAAGTTAACGGAACTAGAGCAGTAGTTCAGTTATATGAAGGATCATCAGGAATTAACTTAAAAGGAACAAAAGCCAAATTCTTAGGAAGATCATTAGAGCTTGGTGTTTCTGAAGATATGATAGGAAGAATATTCGATGGTATGGGTCACCCAATAGACAATGGTCCAAAAATAATACCAGAAGCATATAAAGATATCAATGGTGAAGCTATTAATCCAGTATCAAGAGACTTCCCAGCTGAGTTTATTCAAACAGGAATTTCAGCTATCGATGGGTTAAACACTTTAGTTAGAGGACAAAAGCTTCCTGTATTCTCTGCATCAGGTCTTCCACATGCAGAATTAGCTGCACAAATAGCAAGACAAGCAAAAGTTTTAAATTCAGATACTAACTTTGCCGTTGTATTTGCTGCTATCGGTATAACATTTGAAGAATCACAATTCTTCGTTGATGAATTCAAGAAGACTGGTGCTATAGATAATGCAGTATTATTTATGAACTTAGCATCTGACCCAGCTATTGAAAGAATTTCTACACCAAGAATGGCATTAACAGCTGCTGAATATTTAGCATATGAAAAAGATATGCACGTTCTTGTTATTATGACAGATATCACTAACTATGCAGAAGCATTAAGAGAAGTATCTGCAGCAAGAAAAGAAGTTCCAGGTAGAAGAGGATATCCAGGATACCTATATACTGACCTTTCTACATTATATGAAAGAGCAGGAAGAATCACTGGAAGAGGTGGATCAATCACTCAAATTCCAATACTTACAATGCCAGAAGAAGATAAGACTCACCCAATTCCTGACTTAACAGGATACATTACAGAAGGACAAATAATCCTTTCTAAAGAATTATATAAGAAAGGTGTTATGCCTCCAATAGATGTTTTACCATCATTATCAAGACTTAAAGATAAAGGTATTGGTAAAGGTAAGACAAGAGAAGATCATGCTGATACAATGAACCAATTATTCTCAGCTTATGCTCAAGGTAAGCAAGCTAAAGAATTATCAGCAATCTTAGGTGAATCAGCTTTATCAGATGCAGATAAGAAATTTGCTAAATTTGCTGAAGCCTTTGAAAAAGAATATGTTTCTCAAGGATTTAATACAAATAGATCTATTGAAGAAACATTAAACTTAGGATGGAAGTTATTAAAGATACTTCCAAGAACAGAGCTTAAGAGAATTAGAGATGAATATCTTGAAAAGTATATGCCTAAGGGAGAGGAAGAGTAGAATATGGCAAAATTAAATGTCAATCCTACTAGAATGGAGCTGACTAAGCTTAAAAAGAGATTAGCAACATCTACAAGAAGCCATAAGCTTTTAAAGGATAAGCAAGATGAATTAATGAGACAATTTATAGGTCTTGTTAAATATAACAATCAGCTTAGAAAAGAAGTGGAAGCAGAATTAGAAGGTTCTTTTAAAGATTTCGTTATGGCAAGCGCTGTAATGAGTACAGAATTTTTAGAGGAAGCAGTTGCCTATCCTAAAGATAGCATTTCTGTTGAAGTAGGAGTAAAAAACGTAATGAGCGTTAATGTTCCAAAAATGGAATTTCACAGACAGCTTCAAGATGATGAAGGCGGTATATTCCCATATGGTTTTGCAAATACATCTTCAGAGCTTGATGATGCAATTACGAAGCTATATTCAATATTCCCTAAATTGCTTGAGCTTGCAGAAGTGGAAAAATCAACTCAGCTAATGGCTGATGAAATAGAGAAAACTAGAAGAAGAGTTAATGCTCTTGAGTATATGACAATTCCTCAATTACAAGAAACTATTAAGTTTATTAGAATGAAACTTGATGAAAATGAAAGAGGTGCTTTAACAAGACTTATGAAGGTTAAAGCAATGATTGATGCTAAAAACTAGTTTTCAATAAGAAAAGGTAGAGCTATTATAAGCTCTGCCTTTTTGCATATTTAAATAAAAAATACTGATATTTGATAAAAGCCACGAAAGATAGTATAATCTAATAGATATTTAAAGTGAAACTTAACTTAAGTGTGCAAAATGCTCCAAAACTCTAAAGTGGGAGTAGTTCACATACAATACATATAAGGAGAAAACTATAGTTAATAAAAATGTTGATAAACGTGTTTAAAAGTTCTAATATATACTCAAGGAGTGATATTAATGAACTATACTAGAGTTTCT
>NZ_MNRT01000002.1:0-22443 GCF_001916075.1 Clostridium sp. 29_15 | reverse complement strand
CTAATTTATAATTAATAAATTTAACATATTTAAAGGCTGAATGCTAGATAACATCTAACTTTCAGCCATCGAAAATTTTATACTTTCCTGTACTTTAAAGAAAAAAACACCGATTTATAAAAATCGGTGTTTGGCAGAGCGTAAAGGAATCGAACCCTTAATGCGCCGTCCGTAGCGGCGTGTTATATCCGTTTAACTAACGCTCCTTAACAGTATTAATATTAACATAAACTAATTAATATATCAACATAAAAATATATTTTAAAACTTATATGTGTCAGAAAATTCTATTTCTACCGCTTGATTTTTATTAATTAAATTACCTTCTTCTTTTACTGTTTCAATATGATCTTCTATCTTTCTTGGTAAAATTACCGTAAATATAGAACCCTTATTTATTTCACTTTCTAAAAATATCTTTCCATCATGAGCTTTAACAAAAAGCATACATAAATTTAAACCAATTCCGCTCCCTTCTATATTGTCATTATTTTTCCCTTGATAAAATCTATCAAAAATTCTTTCCTTTTCTTCTTTAGAAATACCACAGCCTTCATCTTTAAAAGATAATTCAATTTCTTTATCTTTTACAACTAAATTAATATAAATATTTGAATTTTCATTAGAAAACTTTATTGCATTAGATAATAAATTCATTATAACCCTATCTATTGCTTCTGGATCTATTGACATAATACATTCTTCTTCATTTGTGTCAAATATAAGGTTTATATTTCTCTCCGAAGCAAATTTCTCTATACAACTTATAGTATTTTCTATCATCGGAACAATATCAATATTCTTCTTATTTAATTTATAGTAATTATTTTTTATTTTGTTAGAATCTATTAAATTATTTATTAACTTTAACATTTTAAAGCTATTTCTCTTTATTATCTCAATACATTTAAGGTTCTTATCATCTTTATAGTTATGTTCCATAAACTGGGCAGCTGATGTTATAACATTTAAATGGCTTCTCAAATCATGAATGATATTTAATAAATATTGATCATTATTCTTCAATAGTTCATTTATCGACATCAAACTACTTTCATCACTTGATAACTTTCTATTATTATCCTCCATTTACTTACATCCCCCAAGATATTTTATTGATTATTTTAATATTACCATATTTTTCAATCAGTTACAATTTCTTTATGATATTTTAGTAAAATAAAAAACTTATCTAATGTTTATAATTTCACTCTTTTGTCAAACATTATTATATGAATATACTAAGGAGGGATAACCTTGTTTAAAAAGTTAAACTTTAAAAAATTTAATATTTTTAAATTTTTTACTTATTTTATAATTTTAGCTATGCTATTAATTGCTTTTAATTACTATATAAATGTTTCGTACTCTAATATTATGAATAATTTCTATACTGAATTTAGTTCTGGTAATTTTAAAACAGCCAAAGAAATTTTATCAGATAATAAAATTATCAATGTCCTGAAGAAAAATTCCCAAAGCTCTGACTTAAATAAATACTTTACTTCAGTGATAGATACTCTTTGTAAAGATCTAAAAATTAACTCTATTACAAAGTATCAAGCATTAGTTTACCTTAACGAAATAAATTCTTATAATATTTTAAATTCATCTTTAGATAAACTAATCCTTGTTCTAGATGAAAATTATTGCCCATCAACTTCTCATGGCTATAATTCTATTTTAGAACTAGCTAATGAAGCTTTTGATAATAATAATTTTTCTTATGCCATAAAACTATTAAAAAAAATACCTACAAGTGAAGAATATTATCATGCCAAGGCTGAAAATATGCTTGAAAAGTGTAGGAATAAATATAGAAATAATCTCATTGCTGAAGCAGAAAAGTTATCTGATAATGAATACTTTTCCAAAGCTATAGATTTATTATCAAACTATGATACTTCAATATTGCCAGCTGATGATGAAAAAATTAACATCAAAATATCTGAAATTGATGATAAACGTACTGATTATCTTGCTGCAATAACATACTCAGATGATGAAGCAGCTACTAATTTAATTTCAACTACCATAAATTCTAACAATATTAACACTTTAAATATCTCCAGCAATACACCATATTTAATTCATGTAGATATTAATAATCAAACTGTTTCTATCTACAATGGCTATACTAATAATTGGTCACTAGTAAATAAATATATTTGTTCAACAGGAATTGCTGGCGAAGATACTCCTATGGGGATTTTTACTGTAACTAATCGTGGTGAATGGTTTTATTCTAAAGATTATGGTCAAGGTGGTAAGTACTGGGTGCAATTTCTAGGCGATTATTTGTTTCATTCTTTACCTTATGATGAAAGTCAAAATCAAGTTCTTGATTATACTCTAGGAACTCCTTCTTCCCATGGATGTATACGCTTAAATACAGAAGATGCCAAATGGATTTATGATACTATTGATGATGACACTAAGGTTATTATTAATTAAATTAAAACTTTACTCAACGCCTCTATAGTGATTATATTATAATATATGTTAAAATATTTATTATTAAAATCTAAAAGGATGTTTTATATGAATATTAATATACCTAAAAATGTTAAATATATAATTGACACTTATTATAATAATAATTATGAAGCCTTTATGGTAGGAGGATGTGTTCGTGATTCTTTACTAGGATTAAAGCCAAAGGATTTTGATATTACAACATCTGCCTTACCAAAAATAACTGAAGATTTATTTTCTAAAACAATTCCTACTGGCATTAAACATGGCACAGTTACTGTTGTAATTGATAAAGAAAATTTTGAAGTTACTACCTATAGAACAGAAGGAAACTATATAGACAATAGACATCCTGAAAAAGTTGAATTTGTAAATGATATTAAAGAAGACTTATCTAGACGTGACTTTACAATAAATGCTTTCGCCTATAATGATAAGGAAGGTCTTGTTGATTATTTTAATGGTATAGATGACTTGCAAAATAAGGTTATTAGAGCTGTTGGTGATCCTCATAAACGTTTTAATGAAGATGCTCTTCGAATGCTTAGAGCCATAAGGTTTAGTGCTCAATTAGGTTTTACTATAGATGAAAAAACTTACGCTGCTATCAAAGATAATGTTCAGCTTATCAAGAATATAAGTAATGAGCGAATCAGGGATGAATTATGTAAAATTCTACTTTCTGACAATCCTTCTCAAGGAATAGAAATGCTGAGAGAAACTAATATGCTTTCAATAATTCTCCCAGAAGTAAATGACCTTGTTTGCTACACACCACTTTGTAATAATCATAATAGAAACGTATTTACTCACACTTTAAAGGTTTTGGATAACACATATACTAACCTTAATTTAAGATTAGCTGCTTTATTTCATGATATAGGTAAAATTAATACTATTACAGCATTACCTAATGGTCACTATTATTTTCCTGGTCATAGTGAAGAAGGAGCTAAAATGGTGGTACATGTACTTAAGCGCCTTAAATTTGATAATTTAACTATTGAAAGTATATCTGCACTTATCAAACATCATCTTGTTTTAAATGTTTCTTACATGCCTACAGATGGTGAAATTAAGAGACTTATTAATAATGTTGGTAAGGAAAATATCTTCATTTTATTTGATTTACAAAGAGCTGATATAAATGCACTATGGGATCCTATTCCTTTCTTAAAGAAAGTTGATTTTATGGAAAGCAGAACAAAATTTATCTTAGATAATAATGAACCATTAACTTTAAAAGATTTAGCCATTGATGGAAAAACTTTAATTGCTGAATTAAATCTTCTTCCTGGCAAGAAAGTAGGCATAATTCTGCATAAGCTTTTGGAAGCTGTGCTTGATGATAAAAATCTTAACTGCAAAGATCAATTAATAAATCTTGCTAAAAAATATAAGGAGCTTATGGCTTAGCCACAAGCTCCTTATATTTTAAATTTCCAATACTACTTCTTTGTCTAAAGCAAATAAATAAAGATATATCTCTTTAACTCTACTTTCTGTGATTTTTTCTAAGGCCTCTTTATAATATTTCATTTGAATCTTATATCTTTCTATAATTTCTTCTTCATTTCCTTCTTCAAGATAATCTGTCTTATAATCAAATAATACTATCCCATCCTCTTCCTTAAAGAATCCATCTATTATTCCTTGTAATCTAATCTTTTCATTTTGATAGATTTCCTTATTAAGCTCTGGATTGATATTTAAACTGCTTATTTCCGTAAAGAAAGGTAATTCTCTATGAACCATTCTTCCTTCTTCATGAGCTTTTAATATTCTCTTTCCTAACTCACTTTTAAAGAAACTAAATATCTTTGTGTATCTAATAACTTTTGCTTCTTTTTCTGTTAATGATTTATTTAAAACAAGCTCTTCAATTTGTTTTTTAATCTCAGATACGCTACCTACTCTGTCAAAATCTAATCTTAACATAACATAGTGCATAAGAGTTCCTTTTTCAGCTGCAGTAAATCCTTTTTCTTCTTGCAAGAATTTAGGCTTAATTATTTCCCTCTCTCTAAATACTTCTAAAGTTTCTGCTTCATCTTCATACTGAAAATCTTTACGTTTTAAATCTGATACAGATACGTTGCTTGGAAGTATTGAGCCTTCTTCGTATTTATATTTATATGATAATCTTCTCTTTATTTCTTTATCCACAGATATATTAGTAGCTGTTATATTTAAAGTGTTTTCTTCAATTTTATCCACAGGCTCTAAATTTTTATCCCCAAGAATATCTCCTTTTCTCCACAGGCAAACATCCCAATTAGAAAAATCATTCACAATAAGGTCTCTATATGCACCACATTGTTCCCTTAGTTCTTCCCCATGCCTATGTTTACAAATTGCCATGGCAATCCAGTCTAAATATGACTTTCCTTTTAATACTTCCGATGGCAATATTATATTTTCATCTAAGGATGCCGCACTTATCCAATTTTTTATAGATTTATCTAAGTTTCTTGTAGCACCAGTAATAATTAGCTTTTCCTTGGCTCTTGTAAAAGCAACATATAATATTCTCATTTCTTCTGATAATGTTTCAAGTCTTATCCTCTTCTTTATAGCTTCCTTAGCCAAGGTGCTATATGAATTTCTATTTTTTAAATTAACAAAATCAGGACCAAAGCCTAATTCTTCATGGAACAATATTGAACTATTTAAATCCATTAAATTAAATTGTTTTCCCATTCCACAAGTAAATACTATAGGGAATTCAAGCCCTTTGCTTTTGTGTATACTCATAATTCTTACAACATCTTCATGTTCCCCAAGAATCTTTGCACTACCCATATCACCTGAAGATTTTCGTAGCTTATTAATAAAAGTTATAAAATTGAATAATCCCTTAAAACTAGTGCTTTCATATTGCTTAGCACGCTGGAATAATATCTTTAAATTAGCCTGTCTTAATGTTCCATTAGGCATTGCTCCCACATATCCATAATAAGCAGTATCCATATATAAGTACCATATAAATTCATCTATTGGTGTATATATTGTTTTATTTCTCCACTTATCTAAATCACTGATAACCTTGTTACATTTTGCTTTTAAAGTATCACTTACTTCATATTCATCATCATAAATATCTTTGATAATTTCATAAAAATATCTTTCCTTATTAAGTAATCTTATTTCACTAAGTTCTTCTGCTGTGAAGCCCATTATTGGCGATTTAAGCACAGCTATCATAGGAACATCTTGTAATGGATTATCAATGATTTTTAATAAAGACATAATTGTCCTTATTTCTATTGATTCAAAATATCCACTACCTGTATCAGCATAAACAGGAATTCCTTCAGCACCTAACTCATCAAGAAATATTTCCGACCAATTTTTTGTTGCTCTTAAAAGAATCACTATATCTTTATATTTAACATCTCTATATGCTTTTGTTTCCTTATCAAATACCTTGAACCTTTTACCGTCTTTAGTTTCAAATAATTCTTTTATTCTCTTACTTACTAGTTTAGCTTCTAAACAAATAGCATCTACTACTTCCTCTTCTTCTGATTCTTGTAGTTCTTCCTCTCCCCCTTCTTCAGCTTCATTACCAGACTTATCAATCATATGAAGTTCAATATTTCCGCCTACTTCAGAATCTTCATCATTGTTTTCCAGGAAAGCAGCACCTAAATGTAATGCCTCATCATCTGTATATTCCAATTCTCCAACAACATTAGACATTACCATTTTGAATATAAAGTTAACACCTCTTAAAACTTCATCTCTACTTCTAAAATTCTTATAAAGCTGTATCTTTCTTTCTCTTCCTACTGAAATTAAAGGATATCTATTATATTTATCTAAAAATAGTTCTGGTTTTGCCTGTCTAAATCTATAAATGCTTTGCTTTACATCACCAACCATAAACACATTAGGATTATCACCATTTTTTCTTGATACAAGGTCAATAATTGTTTCTTGTACATTGTTAGAATCTTGATACTCATCTACTAGTACTTCATCAAAAAATTCTTTAAAATGCTCTGCCACAGATGAAGGTATTATATTATTATTCTCATCTCTATCAATAAGTATCTTTAAACATAAATGTTCTAAATCATTAAAATCTAATAGATTTTTTTCTCTTTTCTTTTCATTGAATTTATTTAATAAATCTAAAGTTATTCTTGATAATTCCTTCATATAAGGATATACATCTTTTATTCCTTGTAAACTCTCTTCTGGTGTAAGGGTAAAACTATCTTCTGTTAATGACTTTATCTTTTTCTTTACAGCATCTCTGATGGATTTTACAGTTTCTTGAGCATTTTCATCAGCAACAGCACTTTTTCTTACAGTCTTTAATTTAGTAAATACTACGCCATTTAAAGCTGCATATATCTCTGCTAAACCATGATTTAAAGATTCATAGACATTTTTTAAACATTCTAAATCTCCTCTAAAAGTATCTAAATATGCTTCTAGCCCTTCTGTATCATTGATTATTTCAATGGCTTTATGATACATATTGATAAATCCTTTAACTTCTACCCTTATATTATCCTTTAATATTTCCACCCATTTTGTCTTATCTAATTCTTCTAAGGTACTTATATTAAATTCCTCTGCTTTTTCAATAAGCCAACTTTCTGACCATGGTCCACTCATGGAGAATTTATAAAGATTTAAAATAATATCTTTTAACTTTTCATCATCTTTTGCACTGCTATATGCTTCCACTAATTCTTTAAAATACTGATTATCTTCTTCATAAAGTTCTTCAAAAATATCTTCAATTATTTCATTCTTCATCAGAGTTATTTCTGTTTCATCTGCAATTCTAAAGGAAGGATCTAAATCTATAGTATAAAAATAATTTTTTATTACATCTAAGCAAAATGAGTGCATTGTAGTTATATTGGCCCTGCTTAAAAGAGTAAGTTGCTTTTGTAGATTCTTAGAATTTGGATTCTTCTCCAAAGCTTTTGATATAGCTGCTGCTATTCTTTCTCTCATTTCTGCAGCTGCAGCTGAAGTAAATGTAACAACTAATAATTTATCTATATCTACTGGATTTTCTTCATTAGTTATTATCTTTATTATTCTTTCAACAAGTACTGCAGTTTTTCCTGAACCAGCAGCTGCTGCCACTAAAAGGTTACATCTTCTTGTATCTATTGCCTGCTGCTGCTCATCTGTCCATTTAGTTTCCGACATTATTATCCTCCTTTTGATATTCAACTCTATTTTTCATACACTCCCATATTTCTTCTTTATCTTTATTTAGGAGCACTTTATATTTATTATCTCTTATGGATGTATCAAACTGACATATTGATGAATAATCACAATAATCACAATAAGTTACCTTTAATGACTTTGTAGGCTCAATCTTTATCTGACCACTAAGCATTTCATCACATAATTCAACCATCTTATCATTAACATATTTTCTTAATATATCAAATTGTTCTTCTGTTACTACAGAACTTGTGCTAGAAAAATCACCATCTTTTTTAAAGGCAGCAGGTATTATAAGTGAATAAGTTTCCATATCTTTATCCATTGCCTTAACTAACTTGGCATCCTTTAATAAAAGCCCATTCATCTTTAATTTCTTTAATACCTCATCTTTTATTTCATCATCTTCTAATACCTTCTTAGACTTTATTATTGGGTCATCAATTTTAAAATATAATATTGCTCCTGGCATACATTGTTCATGTAAGATATGTTGTGAATTTTTAAGTATGGCATCTAAATAAACTAATAACTGTATCTGCAATCCATAATATAATTCATTTAAATCGAAAGTTTTAGAACCTGATTTATAATCAACTATTCTAATATAGGTTTCACCATCAATTATTGCCTTATCAATTCTATCTACTCTTCCTTTAAGATATACTTTCTCCTTTGATGGTAACTCTAATGTTATAGGTTCAGAATCTTTAAAGTCACCAAAATCAAATTCACTTTTAAATATATCAAATTCTCCTTTTTTCATTTGTTCAGATATTACCACCACAGATTTAGTTATTATTCTTTTGAATCTACCAGCAAAATATTGATACTTTTTACTACTATTTAATATAGAATTTTCTTCATTCTTAAGCTTAGTATCCACTAATTCATTAACAATTTGTGAGCATCTATTTTTATCTAAATCAGACCAAGCTATATTTTCTCGCTTTATTTTGTTAGTGAATTTATCTAAGATATCATGCATAAATGATCCTAAATCTGGTGCAGTAAACTCATATATCTTCCTATCTTTTGCCTTAAGGCCATACTGTATATAATAGCTAAAAGGACATTGTGCATATTTTTCTAATCTTGATACACTAAACATAAATCTTCCATTATCATCAGCATATAATTTTTTAATTAAATCTCTTGGTATATTTTCCACTAAATTTGAATAAGTAAGTCCCTTAAATATCACATCTGATTTTAATTTAAATTCTTCACTTTCTTCAAACCATTTATATGCTTGCACCCAGTAATCCTCAATTTCTTCTTTTTCAAATTCACGTCTCATGGCAGTTACCATTTCATTAAAAGTAGGTATTGGTGCCGTTATCTTATTAAACTTATCTTCCTTAATGTTTATATTGTATATTTCACTTTCTTCCTGTAGATATTTAAATATCTTTTTCATCCTTGGTATGATTATTGAAGGTCTTAGTGATTTTCCTTCAAAGTCTGCCATTGGATAAGTTATCATAAGATATTCTGAAGCAATAGTTAAGGCAGTATACACCATAAATTGTTCTTCAAAAATTCTACTTCTAGTATCTGAAGCTATTTCTATACCTAGCTCTTTTAATTCAATTCTATCTTCATCAGATAGTATTCCTTCATTCTTATTGGCTGAAGGAAGTACTCCATCATTAGCTCCTACAATATATAGTGCTTTTACTTCACGGCCTTTTATTCTTGCAATATCTCCTACATTAACCTGATCTAAAGACATAGGTATTACACCAACTTCATGCTCTTCAAAACCAGAGCTGAGAATTCTAGCAAAAGTTTTTATATCGGTTACTTCATCACCTAATACTTCAACTGCTTGGTCTAATATATCCATAACAATTTGAGGTACCTGACTATATTCCTTTATCTTATCCTGTAAACCAATCTTTTCGAATTCATCAAGCCACTCAGCAATGGTCTCTAAGGCATTTATTTCTACAAGCATTTCATATATGGCAGTACAATATTCTTTTACAGTGTTTTCATTACCAACTTTTTTATATAAGTTAATAATTGGTCTTCTTATTTCTTCCATTATTTCAGCAATTTCTATTTCATCTTTACTTGGCTCTTCAATTTCTTTTAATAACTCACCAGTCCATCTATAACCCCTTATACCATTAAGTAGTATATGATTTTCTAACTTATCAATAAATTCTCTATCTAATTTGATTAGTCCACTCTTAACATACTTAAATACACTTTCATATGACCAATTAGATATTAATATTTCTAAAGTTGATAAAATTAACACCACTAAAGGATTACTTAATATTTCTCTTTTTTTATCTAAAAATACAGGAATGTTATATTCATTAAAAATAACGCTAGTTATCTTATCATAACTATCGATATCCCTACATACAACAGCTATATCCTTATATCTATAATTTTTATCTCTTACTAACCTTACTATATCCTGAGCAACCCATTCCATTTCACTATAGCTATTATTAGCTTTATATAACCTGATATCCTTAACTTTTCCCTTATATGTTTTAAATGGATAAGTAAATAAATGTTTTTCTATATGAGCAAGTTCCTCACTTTGTTTAAATCTATATGGAATGTCTTTATTTAAATTAATAGGTTTTTCATAAGGAATATTATTTTCCTCCATTAACTTTAAAATCTTATATTCTGTATTCTTAATGGCATCAAATATATCTGTTTCTTCATCATTTTTACCTTCACTACATAAAGTTATATTGACTCTCTTACATCTCTTAGCCAAAATCTTTATTATTTCCATCTGCTGAGGAGTAAAGGTTGTAAATTCATCAATCCATATTTCTGCGTCTCTATACATTTGGCTTTCTTTTAATTTTTCTGCTAAAAGTGATAATACATCTTCTGAATCTATATAATTCTTATGTAAATTATCATTAAATTTATTATAAATAAAAGACAAATCTTTGATTTTATCCTTTAACTCACCTTCATTTAATTCTTCTTTTTTATTTATTAAAATTTCCTCTGCAATATTGTACTTTTTAAACTCTGTTATTGTCTTTGATACCACTCCTACAAAGCCTTGCTTTCTACTTATCTTATTAAAGTAATGCAAATCATCCATATTTTCCTTTAATAATTTATAAATAAGCATATTTTTTCCTGAATCTTCAATTATATTTTCTGTACGTCCACCAACTCTATCAAAAACTCTGTTTGCCATTCTTTTAAAGCTTAATACCTCTGCTCTAAGAAGTGATTTTTCACCAGTATGCTCTAATAGTTTCTTTTCACTTTGAAATGTATACTGATCTGGTACTAATAATATAAGTTTATTATCCTTATCACATTCCCTTATTTTCTTATCTATGGATTTTAAGCAGAATTCACTTTTTCCTGAACCAGCTCTACCAAAAATAAATCTTATGCCCATTTCTTACTCCTTTTCTTTATATTCTTCTTCCAATATGCCCATTAAAACAGTATCTAAATATATTCCTTTAAAATAATATTTCTGTCTCCTTTTTCCCTCTTCAATAAATCCACATTTCTTATAGCAATTAATTGCTGCTATATTATCCTCAACTACTTCTAATTCTACCTTATGAGCTTTTTTATTTTTAAAGAGATATCTAAGCATGGCTTTAATGCTATTTTCGCCATACCCCATTCTCCAATATTTTCTTCCTATGCATATGCCTATATAATATACATCACTAACATAATTAGATTTTCTATATGATATTATTCCCACCATAATTCCTTTAGTATTTACTATGGCATAATTCTTCTTTGATCTCATTTGAAAATATTTATAATTTTCCTTTATATATTCTTTCGATGCAAAGGAAGTATATCCACCATCATATTTTAATACATCGTCATTTACACATAATTCATAAGCTCTATCTATATCTTCCTTAACTACTTCCCTTAAATATAACCCTTTACCATATATCATTTTAACATCCCCTCATAGCTCTCTTTTCCTCATTTAATAATACTCCTTATCATAATTATGTACAAAAAAATTGCTCTAAAACAGTTATTAATTGTCTTAAAGCAATTTTTTTATATAATTATATCTATTCCATTATAGCTAAAGCTGCAGCTCCTAAAACTCCTGCTTGTCCACCTAATTTTGCTTTTTCTATTGAACATGAATCAACAAATACTTTCATACATCTTTTAGCTACTTCTTCTTTAATAGCTTCTAAAACAATGTCTCCACCATTTATTACGCCTCCACCAATAACAACTTTTTCTGGATCAAAGCTTGTAATAACATTAGCTACTGTAATTCCTAAATAAGTTAATGACGTATTTAAAATTTCCTTTGCTACCCTATCACCTTTAGCAGCTTCTATAAATACTTCTTTTGATGTTACATCATCATAATTTTTTAATGATGTTTCCGCATTTGAGTTAACAGCTTCTTTAGCTCTTTTTCCTATGGCAGTTCCTGATGCTAAGCTTTCTGCACACCCTAAATTTCCACATCCACATCTTGTTCTTTCTTGAGATATTGTAGTATGACCGATTTCTAAAGCATTTCCTGTACTTCCTCTAAATATTTTACCATTAAGTATAGCACCTCCACCAATACCAGTACTTACAGTCATATAAATCATATTTTCAGTACCTTTTCCAGCTCCAAATCTATACTCTCCTAATGTTGCAACATTTGCATCGTTATCTAAGTAAGTTGGTAAATCATATCTTGCTCTTATTTTTCCTACTAATTCGAAGTTTTCAAATGGAAGATTTGGCGATTCCATTACAATTCCTTCTTTTAAATCTAAAGCACCTGGAGCACCAATTCCTATAGCCTTTATTAATTCTTTATCAGTTCCCTCTATTACATAGTCAATTGTATCCATCATTCTATTAATAACAGCTTCTTCGCCTTCAAAAGCTAACGTTTCTACAACTTTTTCTTTTATTATAGTTCCATCTAAGTCTACTAAAGCTGTGTATATCTTAGTTCCACCTAAATCTAAACCTACAACATATTTTTTTGACATAATAAATCTCTCCTTTTCACCTGATAGCACCACATGAAAAGTATAACATTTACTGTTAATATTTACAATTACAAACTTGCGTATTCTTAAACAACAAAAAAGACATCTAAATAATATTAGATGTCTTATGGCGGAGAAACCGGGATTTGAACCCGGGCGCCAGTTGCCCGACCTACGCCCTTAGCAGGGGCGCCTCTTCAGCCACTTGAGTATTTCTCCATGTGCCTTCATACTTTAATTTTAAAGTTATGTGGCGGAGAGAGTGGGATTCGAACCCACGGTACGCTCACACGCACGCCGGTTTTCAAGACCGGTGCCTTAAACCAACTCGACCATCTCTCCTTGACAATGATTATTATATCAGCCACTCCATATAAGTGTCAACACTTTTTTTTAAATTTTTTTCTTTTTTTTAAAATGTGATTTTTACTGAGCTTTTATCCCTTTTTTCCTTCCTTAATTTACTATTAATAAAATTAAATTTCTTCTAATTATAAACTTTAATGTATTTTTCTCCGACTATTTAATATAAGACATTCAATATAATAATTTAAATAAATATTACTGGAGGTATATTATGTTATTTTCAAGGAAAAAAACAGCCCCTACAACAGATACTGTTAAAATTACTACGGAAACTCAAATAAAAGAAACTCCTTCAAAATCAGATACTGTTATTGAAGTTATAAAAGCAACAACAAAATCATTATCTGAAACTATTGATAAACATAATGAAATTAATAGAGAACACTTAGCATTACAAAATATAGTAAATACTGCTAATAAACAAATTAATGAAATAGAATCATTAGGTAATACTATGAGTAACCTAGCTGAAACTATCAATATTAATACAACTTCTCTTTTAGAAAGTACTAATATTGCTGTTGATAAATCAAAGGATAGCAAAAATGCTATTTCTGATATCGTAACAATAATTGAAACTCTTCAAAAGCAAAATGAAGAAACATATAAAAGTATTAAAGAATTGGTGAATAGTTACAATGAAATAAGCAATATTACTAATATAATTAACAATATTGCCAACCAAACTAACCTTCTTGCTTTAAATGCTGCCATTGAAGCTGCTAGAGCTGGTGAACATGGAAAAGGATTTGCTGTTGTTGCTGATGAAATAAGAAAGCTTGCTGAAATTACTAAACAAAACACTACAGATATATCTAATTTAATTAGTGGAATTAAAACTGAAACAGATGCTGTTCTTAAAAATTCTGAAACAAGCAATGATGTAGTTGAAAAAGGTGTTAATATAACAATTAATGCTTCTAAAACTTTAGATGAATCTCTAGAAAATATTCTATTAACAGATTCTAATGTACATAGACTTATTTCAACACTTAATGAGCAATCTATTAATTTAAATAAATCTAATGAAATAGGTATTTCCGTAAGCTCTAAAATAAAGAATATCAATGAAAGCTTAGTTTCAAATATAAATAAATCAGAAATATTAGAGAAACAATTAAACAAAATTATTAAAGATGTAAACTCTTCTTTAAAATAAATATAATATTAAAAGATAAAAGCAGCTATAATAGCTACTTTTATCTTTTTTGTAATTATTTGAATATAAATAGTATGTTATATTAATTTTCCTATTCTAAAGGCTTACACTGAAAAAATTAACATAACTACTAGCATTAATGTATAGACCCTAGCTTCTCATACATTAAAAAAAGCAATTAACTTCAGTTAATTGCTTTGGCGGAGAGAGTGGGATTCGAACCCACGGTACGCTCACACGCACGCCGGTTTTCAAGACCGGTGCCTTAAACCAACTCGACCATCTCTCCTCGGAACGTTTTTTATTATATCAGCATGTAATATATTATGTCAACACTTTTTCAAAAAAATTTTTTTAATTAATTTTATACATAAAAAATGATGAATTTAGAATAAAAACATTATTCTAAATTCATCATATTGTCTAAAGATATTTTAATATTTTATTATTCAGAAAGTTGTCCATGTTTTTCATAATTAGTAATTCTACTAATTTTATTTTCTTCATTTACAAAGACAACCTTTGGTTTATGATTCTTTACCTCTTCTGTATCTAAATCACAATAAGCCATTAATATTATTTTATCTCCAACTTGTACACATCTTGCAGCTGCTCCATTTAAACAAATCATTCCTGTTCCTCTTTCACCTGCTATAGTGTATGTCTCAAATCTAGCCCCATTATCTATATCTACAATATGCACCTTTTCATACTCATATATTCCAGCTGCATCTAATAAATCCTTATCAACTGTAATACTTCCCACATAGTTTAATTCAGCTTGTACTACTGTTGCTCTGTGTATCTTACCCTTTAACATATTCACTTTCATTGTTTTTTCTCCCCTTGCTATAATTCATATATGAAATTATCTATTAATCTTGTTTTACCTATAAATACTGCTATTGCAACTAATATAGATTTGCTTATTTCTTTAACTTCTTCTAATGAATTACTGTCTACTATTTCTATATAATCAATTTTAGCTAATTTTTCAGATTTAATATTATTTTCTATAACTTCAATTATATTAACTGCATTTCTTTCCCCACTTTGAATTTTTTCCTTAGCTAACTTTAATGACTTATTTAAAATAGTAGCTGCTTTTCTTTCCTCTAATGATAAATAAGTATTTCTTGAACTTTTAGCTAGGCCATCCTCTTCCCTTATAATAGGACATCCTATTATTTCAATATCAATATTTAAATCTCTAACCATCCTTTTAATTACAGCTAATTGTTGTGCATCCTTTTCTCCAAAATATGCTCTATCTGGAGAAACTATATTAAATAACTTAGTTACAACAGTACATACTCCCCTAAAATGTATAGGCCTGCTTTTACCACATAACCCTTTTGTTAATCCATTCATATCTACAAATGTAGAAAAATCATTAAAATACATTTCCTCATTTTCAGGATGGAATATAAGATCAGCACCAGCCTTTTCACATACTTCACTATCTCTTTTTAAATCCCTTGGATAGCTTGCTAAATCTTCTTTTGGTCCAAATTGCATAGGATTTACAAATATACTTACAACTACTTTATCATTTTCTTCATAAGCCCTTTTTATAAGGCTTTCATGACCTTCATGTAAATATCCCATAGTTGGAACAAAGCCCACTGTTAACCCTTGCTTCTTCCATTCCTTTACTTGGTTTCTTACATCATTTATTTTTCCTACAATTCTCATTTTTTCTTCCCCTTTTAATATAACTTTTCAATTACTTCATCACTTATTTTAAAAGAATGTTCTTCTGCTGGGAAAACTCCATCTTTAACCTCTTCAATATATTTTCTAAATGCTATATTCATTTTTTCACCTAAATTTTCATATTTTTTAACAAACTTAGGTGTAAAATCGCTAAATAATCCTAACATATCTTGATAAACAAGGATTTGACCATCACAATTTACTCCTGCTCCTATTCCTATTGTTGGAATGGATAATTTTTCACTTATTATTGCTGCTAATTTAGCTGGAACACATTCTAATACAACTGCAAAAGCTCCTGCCTTTTCTATTGCTAAAGCTTCCTCAATAAGTTTTTTAGCTGCTTCTTCATCCTTTCCTTGAACTTTAAATCCACCAAATGCATTAACTGATTGTGGCGTTAATCCAATATGCCCCATAACAGGTATTGATGCTTTTACTATTGCTTCTATTTTGTCACAAACTTCAATTCCACCTTCTAATTTAACTGCTTGTGCTCGTCCTTCTTTAATTAGTCTTCCTGCATTAACTACAGCATCATAAACGCATGTCTGATAAGACATAAAAGGCATATCTGCAATCACTAAAGTATTTTTAGCACCTCTAGTTACTGCACTAGTATGATGTATCATATCTTCCATTGTAACTGATAAGGTATCTTCATATCCTAAACAAACCATTCCTAAAGAATCCCCTACTAAAATTCCATTTATCTCTGCTTCATCAATTATTTTTGCTGTTGAATAATCATATGCCGTAAGCATAGAAAGTTTCTCATTTTTTTGTTTAGCTTCTTTAAAAGTAACTACTGTATTTTTCATAATCATTCTCCCAAATATTCTTCTAAATTTTTATAATCCCTATTTAAGTTTTTTACTTTTGCTATTTTTAATATATTTCTTGATAATAATCTATATAATTCCTTATCCTCTTCTCTCAAAACATTTAAATGATTAATAACAGTAACTAAATCACCTCTTTCTACTGGTCCTGTTAAGCTATCAATAACCCCTTTCTCCTTAATGTTCTTTAAATTAAATTCTATTAATGGATAAAGTGCTTTCATAGCTGTTTCTTTTGTAAATCCACAATCTTCAAGATAATTAATTGCATTGTTAATTAACCCTAATATAAGATTGCTAACTGTTACTGATGCAGCATGATAAAGTGATTTATTTTCCTTTGAAATAATCGCTACATCATTTCCTAAACTAGAAAAAAGATGCTTAAAATATTCAATATGTTTATTGTGTCCTTCAATTGTAATAAATGCTTGAGATAAATTTTTGTAAGAATTATATTTGTCTGAAATAGCAAACATTGGGTGAATAGAATAACCATAGGCACCATGATTATTTATATTTGAAAAGATTTCTGAAGAAATAGAGCCACTACAATGACATATCAATTTATCTTTGATTGATAACCTATTAATTTTATTCCAAACTCCTCGTATTTCACTATCAGGTGTTGTAATAAATATAGCATCACTATCTTCAATTAGCATTTCTAAGTTGTCATATTTTTTGGTACCTGTAAAGATTGCAGCTTCTTTAGCTGAATGCTTGCTCTTACTATAGTACCCATTTAAGTCTATATTATTTTCTTTTAGATATTTTCCTAAGGAAAAACCAACCTTTCCTGATCCAATAAATCCAAATTTCATAATTATCACCCCCTAAAAGAGCATGATAGTAATTAGTCTCATTCAAAATTGATATGAGCTATTTCTTTTAATCTTTAAATTTTCAAATATATAAGGTGCGGTTTAATTAAAATACCACCCGTATTAAATCTATCATATTTCTAAAATTTGTCAATATTTATTGTATGATACTTAATTTCTATTTTATTAAATATAAAATCCACTGGTATAACTAACTTTAATTTCTTTTATGCATAAAAAAGGGGGCTGTCGCACTAAAGCTTTTATACACAATATATTGTTTTAAAAAATAAAAATTAAACAATATATTGTAGTATTTATTCTTAATGCTACATCCCTCTTTATATTACTTTTATTATCTTATTACTTCTTTTCCACCCATGTAAGGTCTTAATGCTTCTGGAATATTTATTGATCCATCTTCATTTAAGTTATTTTCTAAAAATGAAATTAACATTCTTGGTGGAGCAACAACTGTGTTATTTAAAGTATGTGCAAAGTACTTTCCTTTTTCTCCATTTACACGAATCTTCAATCTTCTAGCTTGTGCATCACCTAAATTAGAACAACTTCCAACTTCAAAGTATTTCTTTTGTCTTGGAGACCATGCTTCTACATCTATAGATTTAACCTTAAGATCTGCTAAATCTCCTGAACAACATTCTAATGTTCTAACTGGGATATCTAATGAACGGAATAAATCTACTGTATTCTTCCATAACTTATCAAACCATTCTTTACTTTCTTCAGGCTTACAAACAACTATCATTTCTTGTTTTTCGAATTGATGAATTCTATAAACTCCTCTTTCTTCAATTCCATGAGCACCCTTTTCTTTTCTGAAACATGGTGAATAACTAGTTAAAGTTTGAGGAAGATTTTCTTCTTTTATTATAGTATCAATGAACTTACCAATCATAGAATGTTCACTAGTTCCTATTAAATATAAATCTTCACCTTCTATTTTATACATCATTGATTCCATTTCAGCAAAGCTCATAACACCTGTAACAACTTCGCTACGAATCATAAATGGAGGTATACAATATGTAAATCCTCTATCAATCATGAAATCTCTTGCATAAGAAAGTATTCCTGATTGTAATCTAGCAATATCTCCCATTAAATAATAAAATCCATTACCAGCTACTTTTCTAGCACTATCTAAATCTATACCATTTAATTTTTCCATTATTTCTGTGTGATAAGGTATTTCAAATTCTGGAACTACTGGTTCACCAAACTTTTCAACTTCTACATTTTCACTATCATCTTTTCCTATTGGAACACTTGGATCTATGATGTTAGGAAGAACTAACATAATTTTTCTTATTTTTTCTTGAAGTTCAGTTTCTTTAATTTCTAATTCTGCAAGAGCAGTAGCTTGAGCATTAACTTTATTCTTTAGTTCTTCAGCCTCTTCTCTTTTTCCTTGAGCCATTAATGCTCCAATTTGTTTTGAAAGTGTCTTTCTGTTTGATCTTAAAGCATCAGCTTCTTGTTGTGCTTTTCTATTTTCAACATCTAATGCGATTACTTCATCAACTAAAGGAAGCTTTTGATCTTGAAACTTATTTTTAATGTTTTCTTTAACTATCTCTGGATTTTCTCTTACAAATTTTAAATCTAGCATAATATCCTCCATATTTATAATAAATTTTTTAATAAAAAAAGAGCCTTATAATCCCTATAAAGGGACGAAAGACTCCGTGTTACCACCCTAATTGATAATAAGTAACTTATTATCCACTCATATATTTTAACGACAATGCCGTACTGCTCATCACAGTCCCTCCAAGGTGGATTCATAAAATAATCATATTAGTTCTCACCATCCACTAACTCTCTGAAATTACTTATTTTATTACTAGCCTTTTCAACGGTTTAATTTAATATATTATTATCTTTAATATATTATAATAATATATGTTCTGTCAATATATTTCCATATATTGACTTTATTTTGATAAAATATCTTTTGTACAAATTATATCTAAGCCTGTATTCAATATATTTTTACATATTATACTTCCCTTTTTAATAGGAACACTTACATAAAGCCTACTGATGACTTTTGATAACTGTATCCATTTGCTTTTTTCTACTTCTGCACTACTTTTCACTGGAATAACCTTATATCTTTCACTACCTTTTACCCTGACTACTGAAGTGAATATCTCTTTATTATCCATACTTTCCCCTTCTATATATCTTTAAACTCTTTTATTCTACTATATATTATTTTTGAATTTTTTGAATCATCTACTATATCAGTTATCTTTTTATCTAATTCTCTTGCTAATATGCTTATTATCTTTTCATTGCAATATGAACCATGACAATTACCAAAACCTGCACCAGTTCTTCTTTTTACACCTTTTACAGTTCTAGCACCCAAAGGTCTTCTGATACAATCCACAATTTCACCTTCACTTACATTGTTGCAGTTGCATATTATCTTTCCATATCTTCCATCAACCTTAATAGCTTCATTTAATTCTTCTCTATCCATTTGTCTTAATCTATAAAAATCTCTTCTTTTATCAATGAAATTTTTCTTTAATGTACAATTTAAATTATTAGTAAGAGTATCACATATCATCTTTGCTAAAGCTGGTGCTAATGTTATCTTACCATAATGAGTTCCTATTATACTTATATATCCTTTATCTATCTCACTATCATCTACAACTATTGAATCCTTATCATAGCTCTCTCTAAATAAATTATTTATAATACTCTTATTTAAGTCCTTCAGCATTACTCCAACATAGCTTAGATTATCTTCTAAACTAGTTTTTTCACTACTTTTTACACCAATTAAAGAACCTCCATTAATAACTGGTGTAGAAACAACAAAAGTATCCTTATCAAAGGTCTGTGTTACAACATTATTTAATTTATTTTTATATTTATCATCAACTAATATATATGACATATTCTTAAAGCTATCTTCTTCCGCTTCAGAAATCTTTTCTTTGACAACACCTTTTTCATTTATATATATTTCATCTGCAATAGTATTTATAACTACTTTACAAGTGAATTTATTTCTATTGGTAGCTACTCTAAATCCCTTATTTATTTTTTCTATATTTAAAACTTCTTCTTCTAATCTAAAGTTAACACCATTTTCTGATGCTACTTCTGCATAAGCAATAGCCAAATCATATGGTGCTACAATTGCAACATTTTTTGAGTATAGTCCTTTTTTTATATCAGTATTTATATTAGGCTCTATCTTTTTAACTTCATCACCATTAATTAGGCATATATCATCAATACCTCTCTTAACAGCTCTATCATACATTTCTTTTAGCTTAAGTACGCCATTATCATCATTTACTACTCTCAATGCTCCAATTCTTTTAAAAGGAACATTAAATCTACTACATAAATTCTCTAATAAAGTGTTTCCAATATACTCTAGGCCTGACATAACATTATTAGATGTCTCTGATCCATCATAAACTATAGCAGTATTAACAAAAGATATATCATCTGCTATATCATATTCCTTTTCTATTACTGCTATATTTAAATTATATTTGGATAATTCATATGCTGCAGCACAACCTATGATTCCTCCTCCTAATACTAAAACATCATAATCCATATTTTAATTTCCCCTATTCTATAAAATAAATCCCTTTTCACTTAATTCACTCTTTATAAGTTCCATATTTTCTTCTGAATCTGCTGATATGGTATGAAGGTGGACTCCATTAGTTAATGCTGATAGTGGTTTTGCATCTATTTTTTCAAAATAGCCTGTAAATTTATTTAAATCATTAAGATTCTTTATTTTTAATATACCTCTTATTTCTCCATATAAAGGATGTTCAACAATTACATCTTCTATTATTCCACCATACTTTACAATTATCTCTAATTCATTTTCCATTTCATCTTCAGTATGATTTACTGCTATAACTGACTTTACTCTATTATCTAAATTATCATTTATCATATATCCATCAGGCGTTGCTATAATATTTTTACCTGCTGCCCTTAAGATTGCTATATCTTTTACTATTACTTGCCTCGTAACATTAAAATATATTGCTAATTCAGAGCCTTTTATAGCCTTCTTTTCTTTAACTAGATTCCTTATTATTTCCTCTCTTCTTTCGTTAGCTGTCATTGCTCCACCTCAAAACTAGTTCTTATTATCACTTTCTCTTATTATATCTAGCAATTTATTATTACCAGAAAATTTATCATTATGATGAAATTCTATTGCTTCTAAAAATTCCTTATCATATTTATTATATTCTTTTAATAATGTTGCTCCCTTTTCTCCATGATTATAATAGATATCTATATTTTTTATATTATCTAATCTTCGTAACTTTCCATTAGTTATCTTATTTAAAATAACTAATATAGATTTTTCAAATATATTTAAACTATGTTCTCCTTTACCTATATCATGAAGTAATGAAATCTTCCCAATTATTTTATCATCTATTTTAATATTTTTTTCTTTTGATATATTTATTGCATCTTTACATACCCTTATACTATGATGCTTCTCATTATGTTTTAATTTATTAAATAATTCTTTTTCTTTAGAGTCTAAAAATTTATCTACATATTTATAATCTATTTCCTTAAAGTTAGACCCTATTGCCCATAAAAATTGTTTAACTCTATATAACATATATATTTCCTCTTTATGTTTGCTTTTAATTTAATAATAACATTAAATATTTACTAAATAAATATTTATATAACAAAAAAAGTTACGATATAAATCGTAACTTTTATGGTGGAGATAAAGAGATTCGAACTCTTGACCCCCTGCGTGCAAGGCAGGTGCTCTCCCAACTGAGCTATACCCCCGTATGGTGGACCTTCAGGGACTC
>NZ_MNRT01000001.1:0-31940 GCF_001916075.1 Clostridium sp. 29_15 | reverse complement strand
AGATAGCAACAAGACTATCTTTGTTATTTTCATATTATATTAGTAATTTTAATTATATTATGTATTTCAAACTTTATCCACAACTAGTAAACAAAAACCCTCTGCTTTTTTAACAGGGGGTTTTTCAACAAACTGATAAAAATAAGGTAGTATTACTACCTTATTTTTTTCTTTTCAAATCTATTCCCTGTATTTACATATATTACTGCAAATATTACCGAACTAATTATTATAACAACACCAATATTAAGCAATATAGGCATCATCAATATATCACTTAAAATAAATAATGCTATAGAAAAAGCAACTACAAACATAATTTTCCCCGTAAATTTACATAAAGATATTACATCATACTTTTCTTTTTCTTCTTTACTCATTGTATTGAATCCTGCTATTAAAAACGACCATTTACCTAATGACAACATTATACCAATAAGTATAAACAAACAAACCATTAGTATTTCACCAACCATAAAATCACCTCACAATAAATTATATTTCAATATATAGTTTTATATAACTTATTATAAATTATTTTGTATCATATTTCAATTATTTTACAAAATATTATAAGTTTGGTTTTCTAATTTTATACCTCTCTATTTTAGTATCAACAAATGGAATTATGCTATGGATAAGCATATTCTTTGTCTTTATAACTTCTTTATCTGTGCTAAAACTTTGCAACCACTTATACCAACTCATATAATTAGATAGGAATTTAGTGGATACCCCTTTAAATCTATACATCCAAATTTTAAGGTTGCTATGCAATGAATTAACATGATTTATATGGTAGATATCATTTTTATAATGACCTCTTGCTATTTTCTTATGGTCTAATTCAAGGTCTTTGGCAAATTGTATATACGATTTATGACTATCTGTGCAGATTATTGAATTAGGGTTTATCCGTCCTTCATAAAGCCTTTCAAGAGCATTATAAGTAACCCTTCCTTTACATAAGGGTTCTAATATTATATTTCCATTTCTATCAATTGCTGTTGTTATACAAACCTGCTCATTACTTATACCACGTTTCTTAATTTGTTTACCTCTTTTTCGAGCAGGTCTCGGCATTTTAAACCCACTCTTTTTATGATTCCCCTTGAAAGACTCAGCAACGAATGTTTCGTCCATTTCTACTATGCCATCTACAGCACCAACACCCATAAATGCTCTTATGCAATCAAGAACTTTATGTCTCATATAAAATGATGTTTTAACACCTACACCTACATTTTCAGCGTTCTTTCTTATAGAAAGTCCTATAACCATTCCTTTAACATACTCAATCCACGTTTGTAAAGGTAACTTAGTACAAGATAATGCAGATTTAGTTAAATCATTAAAGGATTTATTGCAAGAACGACACACATAACGTTGCTTACCCTTCAGTTTTCCATTCTTCACCACAGAAGTAGATTCACAATGAGGACAGCATTGACCCTTGCTAAATCTTGATTCTCTGAATTCTTCGTTAAGACTACCATTAGAAGAACCAAGAGTAAGTATTTCACCTATATAGTTAAATAATTCTCTTAGTTGATATTCATTTAATGAAGTTATATCTGACTTTATATTTGAAATAGTTGCCACAAATCTTACCTCCCATAGTGTGATTATCTATATTATACCACTATTTAAAAATTATATGCACATATCAACATTATTGTCTAACACAGCCTAATTTTAAAAATGAATGGTATCATAATATGTGCAAACCAGGAGGGACAGGAGATATAAATCATCCTGCCTATAGCCATAAAGTTTTTTACGACTATAGAACTTTAATTGAAATTTTTGAAAGAATAGGGTTTAAAGTGGATTTGCTTGAGTATTGTGATGAAAATGGTAGATTTCATTTTAATTATTGGAGTCCAGACGATGGTATAATTGGCAGATCATTAAGATTTGATACTAGAAATAATAATGGTAGTTTAGGAATGGTTTCAATTATTATTGATGCATATAAAGAGTAGATATATAAAATATTTTAAGGAGAAGATTATGAAGAATGTTTTTCTGGTATATGATGATTGTTGCTTTTATGAAATAGTGATATTAAATTACTTTATGAAATTTACAGGTCAAGATGTAGTTATTTGTTCACTAAATGGCAGTGCTATAACTTGTATGGAAGGTTATTCAGTTAATGTAGATATGGCATTAAAAGATGTAGAAATAGATAATATAAAGAGTTTGATTATTCCAGGTGGAGATATAAAGATTATATGTAATGAAGAGGTATATGAACTTATCAAAGATTTAGTGAAAAAAGAAATAATTGTAGCAGCTATTTGTGCAGGGGTGGACGTACTAGAAAATACAGGAGTATTAAAAGATACTAAATCAACTCATTCAGAGGATACTGATATTTATAATGATAAAAAAGTAATTACAGCAAGAGCTAATGCATATGTGGATTTTGCCATTGAAGTTGCTAAGGAATTAAATTTATTTAAAGATGAAGCGGATTTAAAGGAAACCCTAGATTTTTGGAAATTTCATAAAAGAGTTCAATGAGAATTAATGAAAAACTTAATTAGGGGGAATGAATATGGTTTTATTAGTTATAGATACGCAAAAATTAATAACAAATGAAAATTTATATAATTTTGATTTATTTGTTTCAAATGTAGAAAAGATAATTCATACAGCTAGGCAAAATAATATTGAAGTAATATATGTTAGACATGATGATGGACCAAATGAGGAATTAACTAAAGGAACTGAAGGTTTTGAGATATATGAAAAGTTTCAGCCAAAAGGTCAAGAAAAAATATTTGATAAACATGTAAATAGTGCTTTTAAAGAAAGTGGATTATTGCAGTATTTAAAAGATAAAGGAGAAAAAGACATTATTGTGGTGGGCTTGCAAACAGATTATTGTATTGATGCTACCATAAAAACTGGCTATGAACATGGCTTTGATATTATAGTACCAGCTTATGCTAATACCACTGTTGATAATGAATTTATGTCTGGTGAAAAATCATATAAATATTATAATGAATTTATTTGGCCAGATAGATATGCACAATGTATTTCTTTAGATGAGGTTTTAAAATTAATTAGTAGGTCCATTGAAAAATAATTATTCATAAGATATAAAATACTGAATACATTATATAAAAAATGTATAGAGGTATTTTTATGAAATTATTTGAAATTTATTTTAGTCCAACAGGTGGAACAAAAAAAGTTGTTAAGATAATAAGTAATTCTTGGAATTGTGAAAAGACAGAAATAGATTTATGTGATAGAGCAGTTGATTTAACAAGTTATGAAATTAATAGAGATGATATATGTATAGTAGCAGTACCAGCTTTTGGTGGACGTATGCCAGCAGTTGCAGTAGATAGAATAAAGAAGTTAAAGGGAAATAACTCAAATGCTATTTTAGTGGCGGTGTATGGAAATAGAGAGTATGATGATACTTTAATTGAACTTGAAGATACATTAAAGCAAGTTCAATTTCATTTTGTAGCTGCTGTGGCGGCTATTGCGGAGCACTCAATTATGCATCAATATGCAACTGGTAGGCCTAATGAGGATGATGAAAGACAGTTAATGACTTTTAGTAGTGAAATAAAAGCTAAATTAGCTAGCAGAAGTAACCAAGAGGTAATTGTTCCAGGTAGAAAAATATATAGAAAATATAGAGAATTACCTTTGAAAGTAAAAACAAGCAATCAATGCAATAAGTGTGGGATTTGCGCTAAAAGATGTCCTGTTGGTGCAATTTCAAAAGAAGATCCTATGATAGTGAATCATAATAAATGTATAACTTGTATGAGATGCATATCAATATGCCCTAAAAAAGCAAAATCAGTAAATAATGTTGTAATAAAAATAGCAGCAAATGTAATGAAAAAATCTTTTAGTCAATATAAAGAAAATGTATTGTTTTTATAAAAAGTTATAGTTTTATATTTATAAGGAAGAAGTGATATTAAATATGATAATAGAAACTGAAAGACTTATTATTCGTAACTTTCAACTAAGTGATGAAAAAGATTTAAGTGAGTATATGTTACAGAGAGTTAATGCTGAGTTTGAAGCATATCCAGATTTTACAGTGGAAAAAGCTAAGAAAGAAATAGCATATAGAGCTGAAAGTGATGAATTTTTCGCCATTGAATTAAAGGAAAATCATAAAGTTATTGGAAATATATATTTAGGCAAAAGAGATTTTAATGGAAGAGAATTAGGCTATGTATTAAATGAAAATTTCCAAGGTAAAGGTTATGGTACTGAAGCAAGTAAAGCAGTGATTAGCTATTTCTTGAAAGAAGGCGTGCATAGGATCTATGCAGAGTGTGCTCCGCAAAACATTCCATCATGGAAGGTTATGGAGAAAATTGGTATGGAAAGAGAAGCTCATTTGAGGAAAAATATATCTTTTCATAATGATGATAAAGGAAATCCTATTTATTGGGATACATATGTTTATGCAGTATTAAATCCTAATGAAGCTAAAGGTAATTAAGGAGTATGTAAAAAATAATAAAGAAATAAAAGAAAAAATTGATAGTTATAAATAAATTTATTAATAGCGTAAGTTTTCATATGTTTAAATATAATATTGGAAATAATAAATTATATAAGAATAAAAATAAAAAAAATATGTTAAATTAATAACGGCTTTATGTTATAATTGTGAAAAATTCAATCTTAGGAAATTAAGGTGTAGAAAAAATGATTAAAGTAACAAAAGATATGAAGGCATTAGAGATTTTTAATAATGTCTGTGATGAAACTATAGAAATAATTTTAGAGCAAGGAGAAATACGCAAGTATAGTAAAGATACCATTGTTTTTTATGATAAAGAAGAAGTAACAGATATTTATATAGTTATTAGTGGAACTGTATCTCTTTATAAACTAAATGAAAATGGGCAAAAAAAAGTGATATTTATTTTAGGTGAAGGAAAAGTAGTAAATGAAGTTATTATAAAAGAACTTCCTGCATCAATAAATTGTAGGGCTTTTGAGAATGCTGAGCTTTTGAAGATTAATAAAAATAAACTTCTTGAGATAATGAAGTATGACTTTGAGCTATGTAAGAATATAATAATTTCACTTTCTATGAAAACTAGAAGGATGTATAGACAACTGAAGAATACTCCGCCATCTATAAAAATAGAAAAAAAATTAGCAGCAAAAATTTATAAATTAGGTCGTGATTATGGCGTTAAAACTAAGGAAGGCATATTAATAAAGATGAATTTAACAGTAACTTATTTAGCAGATTTATTAGGAAGCCAAAGGGAAACAGTGTCAAGGGCATTAAAATTATTACAGGATAAAAAGCTTATTTTTTATAAAGACAAAAATATTTTAATTTATGATTTGAATAAAATTTCAGAATTTTTTAAAACATCGTGATAAATATCACGGTGTTTATTTTTATATTAACATATAATTAATTCATGGAATAGTTGTTTAATTTTTAACAAAATTGTTAAAAAAACATTTATCAACAACAAATTGATGTTAATAAAGAAAAAGGAGTGTTAAGATGGGCTACAAGGTTATAACGGAAAATGTAAATAATATTTTAAGACAGTTATCTAAAGATTATTTAATATATGCCCCAAAAGTATTTGAAGGTGATGGAAGATTTTCAGATACTGATACTATAAGATATGGAGAAATATCTGAAATAGAGGAAATAGTGTTTGATAAAAAATCAGAATATTCATTTAAGGAAATTCTTTTACCTATTTCAGAAACTTTATTCTATTTTACAGAAGATAATGCAGTTGTTCCAGAAGGACCAAAAAAAGGAGCTATAATCTTTTTAAGAAGCTGTGATTTACATGGGTTAAAACGTATGGATCAAATATATTTAAATAATGGACCGGAAGATTTCTACTATAAGAGATTAAGAGAAAATACAAGATTTATACTTATGGGATGTAGCCACACATTTGATAATTGCTTCTGTGTAGATATGCATAGTAATAAAAGCGATAATTATGATGCATACATAGATGTTGATGGAGATTATACATATTTTGATTGTAAGTGGGATGAGCTTGCAGCTTTAATTGAAAAAGAAGGAAATGTTACTTGTGAAGTTACACCAAAATATGTAGAAAGTAATAAAGTTAATGTAAATATACCTGAGAATTTATCTGGTAAAGTGTTCAATTCAAAGGTTTGGGACGAATATACAAGCAGATGTATAGCTTGTGGACGTTGTAACTTTGTATGTCCAACATGTACATGCTTCACTATGCAGGATATAGCATATAAAGAAAATAAGAATTCAGGTGAAAGACGTAGAGTATGGGCGTCATGTATGGTTGATGGATATACTGATATGGCCGGAGGAATTACTTTTAGAAAACCTAATGGAGAACGTATGAGATTTAAAGTAATGCATAAGGTTTATGATTATAAGAAAAGATTTGGGTACAATATGTGTGTAGGATGCGGACGTTGTGATGATGTATGTCCAGAATACATATCTTTCTCAAATTGCATAAATAAGCTTGAAGATGCTGTAAAAGAGGTGGAATAAGATGAATAATGAATATATGCCATTTATTTCTGAAATAAAGGAAATAATTAAACATACAGATATTGAATATACGTTCCGTATGACTTATGATGGAGATGTTAAGCCAGGACAATTTTTTGAAGTATCAATACCTACTTTTGGAGAAGCTCCTATATCTGTAAGTGGTATTGGTGAAGGAACAGTTGATCTTACAATTCGTAAAGTTGGAAAGGTTACTAACGAAATATTCACTAATTATGTAGGAAATAAACTGTTTTTAAGAGGACCTTACGGAAATGGATTTGATGTTAACGATTATAAGGGTAAGGAAGTTACTATAGTGGCAGGAGGAACTGGACTTTCACCTGTAAAAGCAGTTGTTGATTACTTTGCTAAAAATACTTCTGAAGCAGTACACACTAATTTAATATGTGGATTTAAATCAATTGATGATATTTTATTTAAAGATGATATTAAGGAATGGGAAAAAAGTATAAATGTAACTTTAACAGTAGATAAGGCTGAAGAAGGATATAAAGGAAATACTGGATTAGTTACTAAATATATACCAGAGCTAGAGATAAAAGATATAAAAAATACAGCGTTTGTAGTTGTTGGACCTCCAATAATGATGAAATTTACAGTGGCAGAAATTCTTAAAAGAGGGGTAGCAGAAGAAAATATTTGGGTATCTTATGAAAGAAAAATGTGCTGTGGCTTAGGAAAGTGTGGTCACTGTAAGATGGATGATACTTATATCTGCCTTGATGGACCAGTATTTAACTATACTAAGGCTAAAAATTTAGTTGATTAGGAGGAGCAAATCTGTGGATATAAATACTAAAAAGCTTAAAAAAAATGCATTTAGAATAACTAAGGAAAGAGGAATTACAGCATCAAGAGTAAGAGTTCCAGGGGGACATTTAGATGCTGAACTTTTAGGAAAAATTCAAGAAATATCTGAAAAATACGGTAATGGAAAAGTTCATATCACTTCAAGACAAGGTTTTGAAATATTAGGAATTAAATTTGAGCATATTGATGCAGTAAATGAAATGCTTCAACCTATAATTGATAAATTGGAAATAAATCAAGAAGATCCAGGTACTGGGTATTCAGCAGCTGGTACTAGAAATGTTTCTGCTTGTATAGGAAATGCAGTATGTCCATTTGCTAATTATAAAACATCTGATTTTGCTAAGAAAATAGAAAAGGTAATATTCCCAAATGACCTTCATGTAAAAATAGCATTAACAGGATGTCCTAATGATTGTGCAAAGGTAAGAATGCATGATTTTGGTATTATAGGTATGACAGAACCGCAATATGACGAAAGTAGATGTATAAATTGTCAAGCGTGTTTAAAAGCTTGTAAGAAGTTATCTGTTGGTGCTTTAAGTTCTGAAAATTATAAAATTGTAAGAAATACTGAAAAATGTATAGGTTGTGGTGTGTGTGTGGAAAAATGTCCTACAAGAGCATTTACAAGAAGTAAAGAAAAGTATTATAAACTTACTATAATGGGTAGAACAGGAAAGAAAAATCCAAGATTAGGGCAAGATTTTATTATTTGGGCTGATGAAGAAAGCATTATAAAAATAATATCAAATACTTATAAATTCACAAAAGAATATATAGCAAAAGATGCACCAGGAGGAAAAGAACACGTAGGTTACATAGTTGATAGAGTTGGCTTCCATGAGTTTAAAAAGTGGGCTTTAGATGGTGTAAAATTAGGAGAAAAGGCTATAGTTAAAGAAAATGTTTATTGGGGGGGGATTCATTATAATTCTATAGATAACCAATAATATATATAAATTTACTTTAACAAAGGAGAAAGCTATAATGGAGAAAAATTTTAAAAACAAACTTAAAAATATGCCAATAGCAATAGTACCTACAATGGTAGGGGCAGCAACACTTTCTAATGTATATCAAGGATTAGGATTTACTTGGATAAAACATGTTACTATGTGGTCAGCTATATTAATATTATTATCATATTTAGGAAAAATAGTATTTCATTTTGATACTGTTAAATCTGAGTATAGAAATACTGTTCCAGCTAGTCTTTATGCAGGATTAACAATGATAACTATGATAATAGGAAGTTATATATTTACTTATAATCAAAGCATAGGTAAAGGATTATGGTTATTAGGGCTTATATTACATGCAATACACATATGTATATTTACATTTATGAATGTATTTAAAGGCATAAATAGAGATACTTTTATACCAAGTTGGTTCGTTACTTATAACGGAATAATGGTTGCAACTGTAGTTGGTGGAGTTATGAATGAGCCAGCTATAGGTAAGGTAATAGTATATTATGGTATAATTATATTATGTATAATAATGCCATTTATGGTTTACAGATTAGCAAAGCATTCAATAAAAGATGCTATGTATCATACACAAGCTATATTACTTGCACCTTCAAGCCTTTGCTTAGTTAGTTATTTAAACTTTATTGAAAAACCAAATAAGATAGTTGTCTATGCTTTATATGCATTAGTATTTTGTTCTTTCTTATTTATTTTATATAAAATGCCAAAATTCTTTGGATTTACTTTTAATCCAGGATTTGCAGGACTTACATTCCCTATGGCAATAGGAATTGTTGCTTCAACAAAAATGTCAGCATTTTTAATAGCACAAGGAAATGAAAGTTTTGGTAGTATAGTAAAAGAAATATCTGGAATACAAATCTATATAACAACAGCTATTATTGGTTTTGTACTTTATAACTTTGCAAGAATGCTAGTTAAAAGCTATAAAAATAATGGTTAATGATAATTTCAATGTAGAAACTCCTTAGGGAGTTTCTTTCACTAGAAATACTTTTTTGTAAAATTATACTTAATTTTAACATTAATTATCAATTATCCATTACAAATTATCAATTATAAATTTAAAAAGTGAGGATGGTATTAATGAAAAAGATTCAATCTACTTGTAATTTATGTGCACTTGCATGTAACTTAGATTTTTATGTTGAAAATGGAAAAATTGAAAAAGTTTCTCCAACGGTAGATTACCCAGTAAATCAAGGATTCTGCTGTATAAAAGGATTAAACTTAGACAAGCAACAAACTAAGATAAAAGCAAGAAAAACTCCATTATTAAAAGATGAAAATGGAAATATGAAAGAAATTTCATGGGAAGAAGGGTTTAAAACTTTTGCAGAAAAAATGACTGCAATTCAAGAAAAGTACGGAAAAGAAAGTGTTGCTTTCATAAGTACAGGTCAAATTCCAACTGAAGATATGGCACTTTTAGGTCATGTAGGTAGAAACTATATGAAAATAAATGGAGATGGTAATACAAGACTTTGTATGGCTACATCAGTTGTTGCTCATAAGCAAAGCTTTGGTTTTGATGCGCCTCCATACACATTAAATGATGCTGAACTTTCAGATACAATAATATTTATTGGAGCAAATCCAGTTATAGCTCACCCTGTATTCTGGGGAAGAGTAAGAAAAAATACAACTGCTAAGATAATTACAATAGACCCAAGAAAATCTGAAACAGCAATAAATTCAGATATATGGGTAGACATTAAACCAAAAGCAGATTTAGTACTTTTATATACATTAGCAAATGTATTAATTGAAAAGAAATGGATAGATGTAGATTATATTGAAAAGCATTCAGAAGGATTTGAAGAGTTTAAAGGTCATGTTGCTAAATTTACTTTAGAAAATGTTGAAGAAGAAACAGGAATTTCAGCAGAAAGAGTACTTGAATTAGCAGAAATAATACATAATGGTAAAAAGGTATCATTCTGGTGGACAATGGGTGTTAATCAAGGTTATCAAGCAGTAAGAACAGCTCAAGCAATAATTAACTTAGCTGTAATGACTGGAAATATTGGAAGACCAGGAACAGGAGCAAACTCTTTAACTGGACAAAGCAATGCTATGGGATCAAGAGTATTTAGTAATACAGCTGGACTTTATGGTGGTGGAGATTTCGATAATCCAGTAAGAAGAAAAGCAGTAGCAGAAGCTTTAGGTGTTGATGAAAGTGTATTAGCCACAAAACCAACAATTCCATACAATCAAATAATAGAAAGAGCTATTTCAGGTGAAATAAAAGGATTATGGGTAGTATGTACAAATCCAAGACATTCATGGGCTAATAATGAAGAATTTAGAAAAGCTGCTGAGAACTTAGATTTCTTAGTTGTACAAGATATATATGAAGATACACATACTGCAGAACTAGCAGATTTATTTTTACCATCAGTTCCAGGTATAAAGAAAGAAGGAGTATTCATAAATACTGAACGTAGATTATCTAAGATGAATCCTATTATACCTAAAGAAGAAGGAGAAAAATCTGATTTTGAAATATTATACGGAATAGGACAAGCATTGGGAATGGGAAGTCTTTTAGATAATTGGAAGACTCCAAGAGATGTATTTGAGTTATTAAAAAAATGTTCAAAAGGAATGCCTTGTGATATAACTGGTGTTACATATGAAATGTTAGAAGGAGCAGAAATGTCTGGTTCAAGAGGCGTTCAATGGCCATTTAGAGAAGGGGATGTTTTAGTAGAAGACCAAAGAAGACTTTATGAAGATGGAAATTACTACACACCATCTAAGAAAGTTAAATTTATTTTTGAAGATATAGCTGAAAATCCAATAGTGACATCTGAAAAATTCCCTTATATATTGAATTCAGGTAGAGGAACAGTTGGACAATGGCATACTCAAGTTAGATCAAGAGAAATAGAAGCTAACAAAATATATAGCAAAGAATCATATGTTTTAATGAACCCTCAATTAGCCAAAGAATTAAATATATCGGAACATGAAAGAGTTAAGATAGTATCACAAAATGGTGTTACAAGTGAGTTTAATGTTGTGTATTCAGATACAGTTAAAAAAGAACATTTATATGCTCCAATGCACTATATTGAAACAAATAGCTTAACACCTTCATTATATGATCCATATTCAAAAGAACCATCATACAAAACAGTTGCAGTAAACATTATTAAGTAGTTATGAAGTATAAATAATTAAGGAGTTCTAAAGATGAAGAGAATTAAAATTGATAGATCAAAATGTGTTGGATGCCTTACATGTACAACTGCATGTATAGTTTCACATAGTTCAGAAGATACAAGAAGCAGAATAACAATAGATAGTAATAAAAAATATGCCCCTATATTTTGTAGACATTGTGATAAACCAGAATGTGTATTTACATGTATGTCAGGTGCTATGAGTAAAGATAAGGAAACTGGAGAAGTAACATATGATAAAACTAAATGTGCAAGTTGTTATATGTGCATAATGGCATGTCCTTATGGAGTATTAAAAGCAGACAGTAGAACTAATAAACAAATAATGAAATGTGACCATTGTAAACATGCAGGTTCACCACAATGTGTTGAAAAATGTCCAATGGGAGCAATTACTTTTGAGGAGGTTAATAAGTAATGAGATATGTAGTTATAGGAGCCTCAGCAGCTGGTATAAGTGGAGCAAAGACTTTAAGAGAATTAGATAATGATGCAGAAGTAGTATTAGTTTCTAAGGATGAACATGTATATTCAAGATGTATACTTCATCACTATATTTCAAATCATAGAGATGTTGAAGCATTAAACTTCACAGGAAAAGATTTCTTTGAAAAGTATAATATAAACTGGAAAAAAGGCATAGAAATAACTTCAGTTAATGATGTAGAGCAAACATTATCATTAAGTAATGGTGAAATATTAGCTTATGATAAACTTATGATATGTAGTGGTGCTTCTGCTTTCATACCACCAGTAGAGGGCTTAAGAACATCAAACAACGTTGTTGGCTTAAGAAATCTTGAAGATGCAGTACTTATAAAAGAGCAAGCTGCAAAAGTTAAAAATGTTGTAGTGCTTGGAGCTGGACTTGTAGGTATAGATGCCTTAAGTGGACTTTTAGATTCAGGTGTTAATATTTCATTAGTGGAAATGAGCAATAAAGTACTTCCACTACAATTAGATGAATATACTTCAAATGTTTATAAAAATAAGTTTGAAGAAAAAGGTGTAAACTTAAAATTAGGTGTAAGCGCAGTAAAACTTAATGTAGATGAAAATAACAATCCAGTATCATTATCATTAAATAATGGTGAAGATGTTCCATGTGAACTTGTTATAGTTGCTACAGGAGTACGATCTAATATAGCATTTTTAGAAAATAGCAATGTAGAATGTGATAGATTTGGATTACTTATAGATGAAAAGGGTAAAACTAATATAGATAATATTTATGGTGCTGGTGATGTAACTGGAAGAAATCCTATATGGCCAACAGCTGTAAAAGAAGGTATAATAGCTGCTAACAACATGTTAGGAAAAGAAATGATAATGACAGATTTCTTTGGAAGTAAAAATACAATGAACTTTGTAGGAATTGCTACAATGTCTTTAGGAGCAGTTGAACCAGAGGATGAAACTTATATAGTAGAAGTTAAAAATGATGAAAAAGGATATAAGAAGATAATACATAAAGATGGAAAGATTTATGGAGCTTTGATTCAAGGTGATCTTGATTATGCAGGAGTACTTACTCAGCTTATAAAAGAAAAGATAGATGTATCAAAGGTTACTAAGAGTTTATTTGATATAGATTATGCTGATTTCTTTAATATTGAGAAAAATTTTGAATTTAGTTATAAATAATAGTATAATTAATTAAAGATGAAAAATTGATTTGTTGATATTTGTCTAAATAAAGCATTGACATGAGGGAACATATATTGTAATCTCATGTTAATGCAAATATATTTTTCATTTTAAAGTTTAAATTTTTATGAGGGTGTTATGGCTAAAGTGATAAACATAATAGGTTATGGAAGTAATGTAGGAAAAACTTATATTATGGAAGGACTTATAAAAGAATTAAAAAGTCGTGGATTAAGCATTGCAACTATAAAGCATGATATTCATGGATTTGATATAGACAAAAAAGGAAAAGATACATACAAGCATAGGAAAGCTGGTTCTGAAACTGTAATAATTTCTTCAAAAAACAGGATTGCAATTATAAAAGAACTGAATAAAGAAACAGAGTTACAAGAGATTATAGAAATGGCCAGTGACAAAGATATTATTTTAGTAGAAGGCTATAAGAAAAGTAATCTTAGAAAGATAGAAGTGTATAGAGATGGCTTAAGTGAAAAAATAATAACACCAAAAGAAAAATTGATTGCTATAGCCAGTGATATAGATATACACATGGATGATGTCAAAGTAATTCCTAAGGAAGATTTTAAAGCTTTGGCTGATTTAATTGAAAAAGAGAAAGAATTTAAAATATAATTGATATTTTCTAGAGTATAAAAGTCCTAAGTATTTATATATATGGATTTTATACCTGAATTTAATTCACAGGGTAGTCTTTGAAAAGAGGCTGTCTCCACATTTTGGGAAGGAAAATAAGCTTAGGTAATTATGAATGACGAGTGATGAATTATGAATTATGGAATAAACTCCTTAATGGAGTTTAATAACATATTTTTATTTACAGAAATTCCTGATGGAATTTTTCCTTAATTCATCATTGGTAATTCATAATTCATAATTTTAATTGTGTGCTTATTGTCATTCTTAATTTGTTTGATAATAAGTTTTTTTTATATAGAAATATAACTTTGAAATAAATGTTAGAAAAGAGGTTAAAATGAAATCATTTATAAGCCTAGAAGAAGCAATAGAAATATTGAATGAAAATGTGAAAACAATGGAAGTGGAAGAAGTTCAGCTTATTGATGCCTTAGATAAAGTCCTTGCCGAAGATGTATATTCAGTGATAAATAATCCACCATTCAATAAGTCTGCAATGGATGGTTATGCAGTAATGTATGAAGATACAAATGAAAGGGGAAAAGTGCTTCAGATAATTGATGAAGTATTTGCTGGAGAATCTTCAAATAAGGAAGTTACAGTAGGAGTAGCTATTAAAATAATGACAGGGGCACCTATTCCTAAAGGTGCAAATGCTGTAATAAAAAAAGAAGATGTAGAAGTAAAAGAAAATAGCATAATTTTAAAGAAACAATTAAAGAAAAATGAAAATATCTGTTTTAAAGGAGAAGATATAAAGGAAGGTCAAATCCTTGTAGGAAAAGGAAAGAAGTTGAATTACGCTGATATTGGAATTATTGCTAGTTCAGGTATAAGTATGATTAAAGTTTATAAAAAGCCTAAAGTAGCTTTTATAAGTACTGGTGATGAAGTAGTAGACGTTGGTCAAAACCTTAGCTATGGAAAGATTTTTAATAGTAATAAGTATACAATTTTAGCAAGAATCAAGGAATTAGGATATGAAGTAATTAATATAAAGCATGTTAATGATCAGTATGCAGACATAGGAAATACCATAAAAGAAATATGTAATATGGCTGACTTTGTCATAACTACAGGTGGTGCATCTGTAGGAGATAAAGATTTAATAAATGAAGCCATTGATGAAATTGATGGTGAGAAACTTTTTTGGAAAATTAAAATTAAACCAGGATCATCAGTATTATGCAGCAAATACAATAATACAGTAATTATAAGTCTTTCAGGTAATCCTACAGCAGCACTAACTACTTTTGAACTTTTAGCAAGAACATCTCTGGAAAGAATGAGTGGAGGCAGCAAAATAGAAATAAAAAGAGAAAAAGCTGTACTTCTTAATGATTTTAATAAGAAAAGTCCACAGAGAAGATTTTTAAGAGGCCAGCTTCAATATATGGATGGCAAACAATGTGTATATATAACGCAAGTAAAAAGTGGTAATGGCATTTTAAGTTCAACTTTAAATTCAAATTGTATCATAGAGTTAGAGGCTGGGAATGCAGGAGTTTCGCAAGGAACAATGGTAGACATAATAAAATTTTAGAGGTGCATAATCATTGAAGATAAATAAGACACTGGCAATTATGGCAGGTGGGAAAAGTAGCAGAATGAATTATAATAATAAGGCTCTTTTAAGCTACAAGGAAAAAACATTTATTGAGAATATTATTGAAGCAGGGAAGAATTTTAAAAAAGTTGTTATTGTGGCAAATAATAAGGAGATCTATAGGGATTTTAATGTTGATGTGATAAGTGACATTTATGTAGGAAATGGCCCTTTAAGTGGAATTCATTCAGCACTTAGTTATTCAGATACTGATAAAGTCTTATGTGTGGCATGTGATATGCCATTGATAAGTAAAGATACACTAGAATTTTTAGCAAATGTAAAAGATGAGTATGAAGTTTTAGTACCAAGAGTAAATGATAGATTACAGCCTTTATGTTCAATTTATTCTAAGAAGATACTAGGGAAAATAGAAAAGGCTTTAGAAAATGATGATAATAAGCTACAAAAGCTTATATATAGTTTAGATTATAAAGAAGTACATGAGAAAAGTTTAACAGAAGGAGAATTTTTTAATATAAATACACCTGATGATTATAAAAGATTGGAGGAAATAGATAATATGTATACAGTAGCAATTATAACAAGCAGTGATAAGGGATATGCAGGAGAAAGAGAAGACAAAAGTGGAGCTACAGTAAAGGAAATAGTTGAGGCTAATGGATTTACTGTTGTTAAACAGGTAATTCTTCCTGATGAAAGAGAAATGTTAAGAGACGAAATGATAAAGATGTGCGATGAATTAAAGGTTAATTTAATATTAAGTACAGGGGGAACTGGTTTCTCTAAAAGAGATATAACTCCAGAAGCAACAAAGGATGTTATAGAAAGAGAAGCACCAGGAATTGTTGAAGCAATAAGATATTTTAGTTTACAAATAACTAAGAGAGCAATGCTTTCAAGAGCAGTGTCAGGAATAAGAAAAGATACACTTATAGTTAATTTACCAGGAAGTCCTAAGGCATGCAAAGAGGCTTTAGATTTTGTTTTAGATGATGTTAAGCATGGAATAGATATATTATTAGGTGAAGCGAGAGAATGTGCTAGAAAATAATATTTAAGAAGAGGGAGAGTGAAAAACGTTATGATGAAAATGATAAAAGTACAAGATGCAGTAGGATCAGTATTATCTCATGATGTAACACAAATTATACCAGGAGAGTTTAAAGGCAGAGCTTTTAAGAAAGGTCATATAATAAAGGAAGAAGATATAGAAAAACTACTATCTATAGGAAAAGATCATGTTTATGTATGGGAACCAGAGGAAGGTCAACTTCATGAAAATGATGCAGCCATAAGATTATCAAATCTTGTGGTAGGTGATGGAGTAGCTACATCAGAAGAAATAAAAGAAGGAAAAGTAGACTTCTTTGCTGACAGAAATGGAGTATTAAAGATAGATAAGGAGAAATTATTTAAATTAAATTCTCTAGGTGAAATAATAGTTTCTACATTACATAACAATACTCCAATAAGAAAAGGTGAAAAGATTGGAGCTACAAGAGTAATTCCATTAATTATAGATGAAAATAAGATAATAGAAGCTGAAGAGTTAATAAAAGAAAAGATAATCAGAGTTGATGAAATCAAAACAAAAAGATGTGCAGTTATAACTACTGGTAATGAAGTTTATTATGGAAGAATCAAAGATGCATTCTTGCCAGTAATAAAACAAAAACTAGGGTATTATGGTAGTGAAGTAATAAAACAAGTAATACTTCCTGATGATAAGGAAAGAATAACGGAAGAGATATTAAAAGCTGTTAATGAAGATAAAGCAGATATGATTATTTGTACAGGAGGAATGTCTGTAGATCCAGATGATGTTACTCCAACAGCAATAAAGGATTGTGGAGGAGAACTTGTTACATATGGTTCACCGATACTTCCAGGGGCAATGTTCCTTCTTGCATATTATAATGACATTCCAATACTTGGAGTACCAAGTTGTGCAATGTATTCTAAGAGAACAGTGCTGGATTTAGTACTACCAAGAGTTTTAGCAGATGAAAGACTTACTATGGAAGATATTGCGGAGTATGGTCATGGAGGATTGTGTTTAGACTGCAAAGTATGTACTTTCCCACACTGCTCATTTGGTAAATAAGTTAAAGTTTTAGGAGGAATTATGGATAATAAATTAACTCATTTTGATAATAGTGGAAATGCAAGAATGGTGGATGTAGGAAGTAAAGTTCCTACAGAAAGAGTGGCTATTGCTGTTTCTAGAATAAAAGTAAGTGAAGAAACTTTAGAACTTATTGAAAAAGGTCAGATAGGTAAAGGTGATGTATTAGGTGTAGCAAGAGTTGCTGGAATAATGGCTAATAAGCAAACTTCTAATTTAATTCCTATGTGCCATCCACTGATGATTTCAAGCTGTAATATAGATTTTGATATAAATAAGGAAGAAAGTTATATAGGAATAAAGGCTACTGTAAAAATAGTTGATAAGACTGGTGTTGAAATGGAGGCATTAACAGCAGCTATGGTAACAGCATTAACTATTTATGATATGTGTAAAGCTGTTGATAAGAGAATGGTAATTGAAGGCACACATTTACTTAAAAAGACAGGAGGAAAGAGCGGAGAATTTAATTTTTAAGGAAGAAGTCTCCTAAAAGCATAATGAAAGATAAGTTTGGAAGAGAAATAGATTATTTAAGAGTATCTGTAACTGACAACTGTAATTTAAGATGTGTATATTGCATGGAAGAAAAGGATAATATTTTTTTAAAAAAGGAAAATAAGCTTACAGATGATGAAATATATAGAATAGTAAAAGAAAGTGCTAGCCTTGGAATAAAGAAAATAAGGATTACAGGTGGAGAGCCTTTAGTGAGACCGGGAATAGTAGAGCTTATAGGAAGAATAAATAGTATTCCAGGTATTGAAGAAATATATATGACTACTAATGGAATTTTGCTATATGATAAAGTAGAAGCTTTAGCGAAGAATGGTCTTAAGGGAGTAAATATAAGTTTAGATTCACTAAAGGAAGAAAGATTTAAGACTTTAACAAGAAGAGGCGAGCTTAGCAGTGTTTTAAAGGCTATAGATAAATGCTTAGAGTATAATTTAAAGGTTAAAATAAACACTGTAATGGTAAATGACATAAATAAAGATGAAATTATTGATTTTGTAGATATGACTAAAAATAAAGCTGTAGATGTGAGATTTATAGAGTTAATGCCAATAGGTATTGCTGTAAACTATAAAGGTGTAACTAATGAAGAAATATTAGCTACAATAAAAGAGCATTATAAAGAAGTTATTGAAGTAAAAAGAAGTAAGATGGGTGGACCTGCTACTTATGTAAAACTTAATGAAGCAAAAGGGAAAATAGGGTTTATAAGTGCAATGAGTAATTGCTTCTGTGAAGATTGTAATAGAATAAGGCTTACACCAGAAGGATTTTTAAAGCAGTGTCTACATTTTGATTATGGTGTTGATCTAAGAAAACTTATGAGAGATGGCATAAGTGATGAAGAACTTAAAAAGGTTATATACCATAATATATATGACAAACCAGAAAAACATTTATTTTTAGAAAAATGTGAACATAAAGAAATTAAATTTATGAATCAAATTGGAGGATAAACATAAGATGAGTAAAGTATTAGCAATATGTATAAGCAAACATAAAGGAACATTAAAAAATGAAGTAAGTGAAGCAAATTTCATTGAAGAATTTGGTATTGAAGGAGATGCTCACGCAGGAAAATGGCATAGACAAGTAAGTCTTTTAGCTTTTGAAAAAATTGATGACTTTAGAAATAAAGGTGGAAATGTTGATTTTGGAGCTTTTGGAGAAAATTTAGTTGTAGATGGAATTGAGCTACATAAACTACCAGTAGGACAACAGTTACAAGTGGGAGAAGTATTATTAGAAGTTACACAAATTGGTAAAGAGTGCCATGACAAATGTGCAATATACTATCAAGTAGGAGAATGTATAATGCCAAAGAACGGTATATTTACAAGAGTTCTTAAAGGTGGAAAAGTTAAAGTTGGAGATCAGTGTACTTTAATAGATAGTGGTAAAAAGATATTATCTTTATAATTGATTAATGAAAATGGGGATGTCGTATTAAGAATAAATAATACAATATATTGTATATAAAATTTTTAGTGCCATATCCTCATTTTTTTATATAATAAGGATAAATTATAAGGTTATTAGATATTAAGAAGAATTTATCTTTTTTTGTTATAGAAAAATACTTGATTTTATTACTTTAGTATGATAAAGTGGTAAATAGATAAAGTAATAGGGGGATAATTCAACGTGAGCATAAAAGGAATTAGAAAAAATATTTTATTAGGAATAATTATGGGGAGTATAAGTTTTACGCTTTTAGCATGTAATAAGAAGGAAATTAAAAGTGTTATGGATAAGAATGAAGTAATTGTTGGGTTAGATGATGCTTTTGCACCTATGGGATTTAAAGATGAAAGTGGTGAAATTGTAGGATTTGATGTGGATTTGGCAAAAGAAGTAGGAGATAGATTAGGTAAGAAAGTTGTTTTTCAACCTATTGATTGGTCAATGAAGGAATCAGAATTAAATAATGGGAATATAGATTTTATATGGAATGGATATACAATTACAGAAGAAAGAAAGGAAAAGGTGAACTTTTCAGAAGCTTATCTAAATAATAAGCAAGTTATAGTAACTTTAGCAAATTCTGATATTAACGCTAAAAGTGATTTATCAGGTAAAAAAGTTGGAGCACAAAGTGAGTCTTCAGCTATTGAAGCTATGGAGAAAGATACGGAGCTATATGAAAGCCTTAGTGGTGGTGAAGCAATAACCTTTGAAGATAATAATCAGGCTCTCATGGATTTAGAAGCAGGAAGGATAGATGCAGTGGTAGCTGATGAGATTTTAGTGAAATATTATATAAAGTTAAAAGGTGAAGATAAATTTAAAGTTTTAACTGAAGATTTTGGTAGTGAAGAATATGGAGTAGGCATTAGAAAAGGAGATGCTGAAACTGTTGAAGCAATTAATAATGCTTTTGAAGAAATTAAGAAAGATGGCAAAATGGCAGAGATTTCACAAAAGTGGTTTGGGGAAGATATAACAGATAATTAAAGAAAGAGAGTGGAGAGCATAATGGAGTTTTTAAGGAACTTAGGAAGCAATATAGTAATGTTAATGCCTCAAGTTATAAGTGGACTTAAAGTTACTTTAGAGATATTTGCCATAACTTTGATTTTATCTATACCATTAGGAATAGTAACTGCTATGGGAAGGCGATCAAAGATAAAGATAATAAATAAGATAACATCAATTTACGTTTTAATAATGAGAGGAACACCTTTATTATTACAGATAGTTTTTATTTTCTTTGGCTTATCCATCCCAAGTATAGGAATAGTAATTGAGAGATTTCCAGCAGCTATATTAGCATTTACATTAAACTATGGAGCTTACTTTGGTGAGATATTTAGAGCAGGAATTGATTCTATAGATGAGGGTCAGTATGAAGCAGGACAGGTTTTAGGTATGTCTAATACAGATATATTTTTTAGAATAGTATTACCTCAAGCTTTTAAGAGAGTTCTTCCACCAATAACAAATGAAATAGTAACTTTAATAAAAGATACTGCTCTTGTATATGTTATTGGATTAAGTGATTTATTAAAAGTTGGCAAGGTTGCAGCCAATAGGGATTCATCACTAATGCCCTTACTAGTAATTGGTATAGTATATTTAATCTTGATAGGAGTATTATCTAAGATTATGGAAAAAATAGAGAAAAGATATGAATATTATAATTAGGGGGAAGGATAGATGTTAAAGCTCAGGAAGATAAAAAAGAGTTTTGGTAATCTTGATGTATTGAAGTCAATAGATTTAGATATTGATGAAAAAGAAATAGTTGTGTTGGTTGGACCTTCAGGAGGAGGAAAAACAACGCTTCTTAGAATAATAAATATGCTAGAAAGATGTCATAGTGGATATATTGAAGTAAATGGGAGAGTATTATGTAATGATGGCAGATACATAGATAAAAAATCTATGATGGAGATAAGTAAAGATGTAGGAATGGTATTTCAAAATTTTAATCTATTTCCTCATAAATCTGTCATTGAAAATATAATTGAAGGACCTATGAGGGTGCTTAAAAAAAGCAAGGAACAATCTAAAAGTGAAGCTCGAGAAATATTGAGTTTTTTAGGCTTAAGTGAAAAGGAGGATAGTTATCCTCATCAGTTATCAGGTGGTCAAAAGCAAAGAGTAGCTATAGGTCGTGCTTTAGCTATGGAACCTAAGTTAATGTGTTTTGATGAACCTACTTCAGCACTAGATCCTGAGCTTACTGAGGAAGTAGCTAATGTAATCAAGATGTTACGTAAAAAAGGAATGACTATGCTGATAATAACTCATGATATGACCTTTGCAGAAAAAGTGGCCAGTAGAATAATTTCTATGGATAATGGAGAGATTGTTGAGAGGCATATATATAGAAGTAGTAAAGAGACTATTATAACATAGTTATTGTAACTGTAAGGTTGTAATGATATAATTAAGTGGTGACAATGAAGTTTTTAGAAACTCATTGTCTTTTTTTGTAAGAATCTAATAAGGGGGAGTTTTGTATGGATTTAAATACATACAAAAAATATATTCAAATTTTGAATGAAGAATTGGTTCCAGCTATGGGATGCACTGAACCAATAGCAATAGCATATGCAGCAGCAAAGGTAAGAGATGTGCTTGGCACTTTCCCAGAGAGTGTTATAGTTAAATGTAGTGGAAATATGATAAAAAATGCTAGATGTGTTACAGTGCCAAATACAGGAGATTTAGTTGGTATTGAAGCAAGTGCAATTATTGGAATTTTAGCAGGAAAATCTCATAGAAAACTGGAAGTAATTAATGAAGTAAGTGAAGAAGCAATCATAAAAACACATGAACTTATACAATCAGATTATTGTAAAGTTGAGTTTTTAGATTCAGAGATAGAATTACATATAATAGTAGATGTTTTTAATAAAGAAGAAAGTGCATCGATAGAAATAAAACATGCCCATGATAATATTTCAAGTATTATAAAAGATGGAGAAGCAATCTTTAAATTAGAAGAGGATTCCAATAAATATCTAGGAGTTTTTATAGATAGAAGTATTTTAAGTGTGGAGAAGATTTATGAATTTGCCAATACAATGAATATTGATGATGTTAAAGAACTATTAGATAATCAAATGAAGTATAATATTGATATAGCAGAAGAAGGATTAAAAGGTTCCTATGGAGTAGGGATTGGAAAAGTTATTTTAGAAGCTGGAAACTCATTAACAAACAAAGTAAAAGCTTATACAGCAGCAGCTTCTGAAGCGAGAATGAGTGGATGCTCTTTACCTGTAATGACTAATTCAGGCAGTGGAAATTCCGGTATGACAATTTCAGTACCATTGATTATATATGCTAGAGAAAAAAATATTTCTAAAGAATTATTATATAGAGCTTTAGTGTTTGCGAATTTAATTAATATACATCAAAAAGCTGGAATTGGAAGACTTTCTGCATTTTGTGGAGCAGTAACATCAGGATGTGCTAGTGGAGCAGGAATAACTTATTTAGAAGGTGGAAGTCTAGAACAAATAAATAAAACCATTAACAACACTTTAGCCAATATTTCAGGAATTGTTTGTGATGGAGCAAAAGCTTCATGTGCAGCAAAGATTGCTACAAGTTTAGATGCTGCCATGATGTCGCATTCATTGGCTATGATAAATAGAGGTTATAGTGCTAATACTGGAATACTAAAAGAAGATATAGAAGAAACCATTAGCGCCATAGGGAGACTTGGAAAAATTGGTATGAGAGAAACTGATAAAGAAATATTAGATATTATGCTTGAAGCATAATATTAAAAGTTAATTAAGTTAAATTTATTAAAAAAAAGAAAAAATCTTATGTATCTGCACATACATAAGATTTTTTCTTTTATATTTGTATTCAACAGAAGGCTTAATCTATTGACGTTAAGCAATCTTAAGGATAGATGCTTAAAGTTTTAATTGAAGTTAATTAATATATCTATATCAGATCTTAGGGAGAAAAGAATATTATATATTAATTTTTTGAGTAATATTCCACAACTAAAACTTCATTTATTTCTATTGGCACTTCATTTCTTTCAGGGTATCTTAACAGAGTACCAGAGAAATCAGCTTCGTTTTTACTTATGTATGGCAATACATTAAGTATGCTAGATTCGAAGTTTTCTTTAAACATAGGATTTTTTTGAGATTTCTCTCTTAGTTTAATTTCATCACCAACTGAAACATTGAAAGATGGAATATCTACTTTTTTACCATTAACTAAAATATGGCCATGCACTACCATTTGACGTGCTTGTCTTATTGAGTTAGCAAATCCTAATCTATATACTAAGTTGTCTAATCTGCATTCTAGAAGTTTAATTAATGCAAAACCAGTTAACTCTTTAGATTTAGAAGCTTTTTCAAAGTAATTAGCAAATTGTTTTTCCATTACTCCATAATATGCTCTAAGTCTTTGTTTTTCATCATTTCTTGCAGAACCTTTCGCTGCTCTTTTCATTGCTTTTGGATGACCACAAACATTTAATCCAAGTCTACGACATTGTTTAAATCTAGGTCCCATCATTTTTGCCATAAAATCATCTCCTTAAATCATTTGCCGCGATAATTTAAGCCTCACATATAATATAGCATAGTTAAGGATGAATGTAAATGAAAATCATTATCATTTATAAAGATATTATAAATTTTCACTTTTGTATTATTTAATTCAGAAATTATTTTGTAAAAAAAGGTGAAATTATTATATAATTTATTATATAAATGAATTTATAGAAGGTTAAAGGTGATATATACAAATTAGCAGTAGGTGAAAGTTTTAAAGTTGCATATTTAGTAATAGTAGAATAAATAATTAAAGTATAAGGGGAGAATGGTATGAAGATAGATAGTATTATTTTTGATTTAGATGGGACTTTATGGGACTCTACAGAAGGAGTGTCAAAAACATGGAGTCTTGTTTTAAATAAATATGATTATGAGAGAAAAGAGGTTACTGTTGAGGATTTACACAGTTGTATGGGTAAGCAGCTTGATGAAATAGGTAAAATTCTTTTTCCTAAGTTAAGCAGTGAAGTAAGAAAAAATTTAATGAATGAATGTTGTACTTTAGAAAATGAATATCTAGGGGAGCATGGAGGAGTGCTTTATGCTAAGGTTGAAGAAACACTAAAAGAACTTTCTAAAAAATACAAATTGTTTGTTGTAAGCAATTGTCAAGATGGATATATAGAATGTTTTTTTAAAGCTCATAAATTAGATAAGTATTTTACTGATTATGAATGTCCAGGAAGAACAGGACTTTCTAAAGGAGAGAATAATAAGTTAGTTATTGAAAGAAATAATTTAAAAAAACCAGTATATGTAGGAGATACTGAAGGAGATGCTGAATCAGCAAGAGTAGCAGGTATTCCTTTTGTTTTTGCTAAATATGGTTTTGGATCTGTAGAAAAATATCAATATGAAATTGATAGCTTTCAAGATTTATTAACTATAAAGTGGTAATTTTATTAATTAATATAAAATATATAAATATGTTCAATTTAACAATTATTTAAGATATAGGTTATTGTTTAAAATGAAAAAATAACAGTAGATAATATTAATCTTAGGCTACTGTTATTTTTTTATCTTTATAATCTTTGATTTTTAAAAATTAATTTTTTATGTAGTATATTGCAATGAGGTTATTAATACTATTATAGCAGTAGTGAAAATAGGTATTAATACAGATGTTACAAAAATATCTTTGTAGCTTTCTTTGTGAGTAAGACTGCATATTGCTAAAGTAGTAATAACTGCACCGTTATGGGGCAGTGTATCTAATCCACCAGATGATAGAGAAGCTATTCTATGAAGAATTTCTGGAGAGATAGATAATGCATCACTCATTTGAATAAAGGTTGGTGCTAGAGCATTTAAGCTTATGCCAAGTCCACCAGAAGCAGAAGCAGTAAGCCCGCAAATTACATTAACAGAAATAGCTTCAGAAATAATTGGATTACTAGATACATTCATGATGGTATTTTGTATAGTTAGAAAAATCGGTAGAGATTTAATTATACTTCCATAGCCAACAATAGCACTGGAGTTAAGCAGTGGTAAAAAGGAATTTTTAACACCAATATTTAATATATCATTTAAATTAGGTAGTTTCTTAAAGTTTAGAGCTAAAATAAATATAATGGCAATAACTATGGATATTATAACACTCCAAGTACCAGAAACATTATCTAAAGAAACTCCATATTTTTCTAAGTAACTTCCATCTATATTAGGATAATAAATTTTGGATAAAGTAAAGTTTGAAATAAAAATTATTAAAATAGGAAGTACAGAAATAAATATACAAGGAAGACTTTCATTTTCTATTTCTTCTAATTTAAATTTATGTTTTCCATATCCTTCACCAAAACTTCTAGCTTTTTTTAATCGGTAGTTAAGCCATAATAAACCTAAGGAAAGCATTGTGATGCTAGCTATAATTCCAATAAATGGCGCAGCAAATGTGTCAGTTCCAAAATAGCTCATAGGAATTACATTTTGTATTTCAGGGGAACCAGGCATTGCAGTCATGGTAAAGGTAAAGGCACCTAATGCGATAGTTCCTGGAATAAGCCTTTTAGGAATATCTGCTTCCTTAAATAATATATTGGCTAGAGGGTATAGAATAAATGCAACAACAAATAAAGAAACTCCTCCATAAGTAAGAAATGCACCAGATAAGACTACAGCAAGTATTGCTTTATCTTTTCCAAGCTTATTGGTAATGAATGATGCAATAGATTTACCGTAATTAGCTTCTTCCATAAGCTTAGCAAAGATTGCACCTGTAAGAAATAGAGGGAAGTAGTTTTTAACGAATCCTGCAAATCCACTCATATATATTTCTGTATAATTAACCATTAAGTGGCTATTAAGTCCAAAAGTTAAAAGTAGGGTAAGTAGCCCGATAATTGGTGCCGTAATAATTGTTGAATATCCCTTATAAGCTAAATACATGATTAGAGATAGAGAAATTATCAATGCTATTATATTAACCATAAAAAAATTTCCTTTCTTAAATGTAGTAATTAATGTTACTCTTTAATAACATTAATAGTTTAACCAATTCTTATAATTATGTGTGTAATAAAGTCACAATAAAAAAACTAAAGCAAAAATGCTTCAGTTTTTAAGAGAAGTTGATATTAGTTTAGAAAATAAAGGCAACATTTTATTATTATTTATAAGCATCATTTCTGGATGCCATTGAACACCTATACCGAATGTATAGTTATTAAGTTCTATAGCTTCAATAATATTATCAGGAGCAATAGCAGAAATGCTTAAATTATCACCTAGTTGGTTAATGCATTGATGATGAAAGCTATTAACATAGAGACTTTCACCAAATAAATTATAAAGTAGTGAATCAGTTTTAATATTAATTAGATGGATAAATTCATATTTTGCAGATTTCTGGTAGTGCTGTATTGTATTGTTAGGGACTTCGCTAAAATCTTGATATAAAGTTCCTCCACAAGCTACATTAAGAATTTGAATTCCTCGACAGATTGCCAAGAAAGGTTTTTTAGAGCTAATAATATTTTGCATTAGTGAAAGCTGAAATAAATCAAGCTTACTATTAAATTCGCCAAGCTCCTTATGAGGATTTTTTTTATAAAAATATGGATTAATATCAATACCACCAGTAAATAAGAATCCATCGCACAAATCTATATATGAATCTATATTTTCTAAGTTTGAAGTGATTGGGATTATCAGTGGAAGTCCAGCAGCTTTTTCTATAGCATTTACATAATCAGAACTTATACTGATTTTGCTTATCTTATTATCTAAAAATAAAGTTGAAACTATACCAATTTTACTTTTCTTCACTGTATATCAATCCTTTCATCTAATAATGGAATAGAATATAGCATGATACATAATATGATGATATTAGATAAAAATACACTTGTAATTTTAAATTTATCTAAATTAAAAAAGAAAGTACTATATAAATGTTGTATAATAATTAATATTATTGAACAAGGAGGTAAATCGTGAGAGATATAAGTAATTCAAAAGGAAAAATTTTTAGACATTTTAAGGGAGATTTATATTTAGTTGAAGACTTTGTAACTCATTCAGAAACACAAGAAAAGATGGTTCTCTATAGAGCGCTTTATGGAAGTTGTGGATTATTTGTAAGACCATATGATATGTTCTTAGAAGAAGTACCAGCAGAAAAAGAAAATCCTACAGGTCAAAAATATAGATTTGAAGAATACGTAGTTAAAAGCGTAAAATAGTTATGTTAAATAATAAATAGAGTAACTTCTTTTGAAGTTCCTCTATTCATTATTTTTAAGAAAGTATTCAAATACTTTCCAACATAATTATTCATTAAAGAACGTAGTTCTTAATGGCTTGTACTACACCATTTTCATCATTGCTTTTAGCAATAAATCTGGCTACTTTTTTTAGAGTATCATGAGCATTAGCCATGGCATAGCTGTAGTAAGCACTTTCCATCATTTCAAGGTCATTTAAATAATCACCAAAAACCATGGTTTCTTTATAATCAATATTTAAAAGTTCTTGTATTTCATTTATAGCCATACCTTTATTTATACCTTTAGCAACCATATCAAGCCAAATTTTACCTGAAACAGTTACTTGAACTTTATCTCTATAGTCATTAAAATATTTATTACTATTATTTTCAGCACCATCAAAATCACAAATTGTTACTTTTAAAATATCATCATCAACTACTGTTAAGTCCTCTACTATTTTATATCGTTCATAATATTTAGCAGTTTGCTTTACTAGCCTTTCATCATGGCTTTCAATATAAGCTGAAGTTTTCCCACATAATATAACATAAGAATTAGGAATTGTTCTACCGATTTTAATTAATTCTTTAGCAATACTTTTTTTAAGGGAATTAACAATAATCTCTTTACCTTTATATACCACAAATGTTCCATTTTCAGCAATAAACATCATATCATCTTTTATATCTTTGAATCTTTCTAGAAGATTATAATATTGTCTTCCACTGGCTGCAGCAAAAATAATATCCTTTTCTTTTAGTGATTGAAACATTGGATAGAAATCTGCATGTATTTCATTATTAGAATTTAATAAAGTACCATCCATATCTGTTGCAATAAATTTAATCATAAAAATCACCCTCTGTAAATATTGTTTATTATCAGTTATTGTTATTTAGTTTTATTTGTTATCATTTTATCATAAAATTAAGCATTAATCAATTTGTTGATTTGAGAATATAGTAAAATATAGAGTATTGCTAAAGGAAATAAAACATGTTGATAAAAGGGGATTTTCATATGCATTCAACTTGTTCAGATGGGAATTTGAGTCCAGCTGAGTTGGTGAGATATGCTAAGAAGAGAAAGGTTGATATAATAGCGCTTACAGACCATAACAGCTGTGATGGTTTATATGAGGCAATAAGTGAAGGGAAAAGAAGTGGTATAGTAGTTATTCCAGCAGTAGAATTGTCTACGAAATATAAAGAAAATAGAGTTCATATATTAGGATATTTTAAAGATGATAGTTATAATAATGAGCTTTTTAAAGAGGTATTAAGGAAGATAAAAGGAGATAAGATAGGTGATTTAAGGAGTATATTTGGTAGTAAGATAAATTTTAATGGATACAAAAAGAAGTTATACGTAGAAAGTGGAATCCAGTTATTGAGATTTTTTGGTGCAACAGTTGTACTTGCCCATCCAGTATTATTAAGTAGGGAATGCTTTTTTAATATAGAAAATATGGATTTTGATGGCATTGAAGCACGTTACTTTTTAAATAATGAGCAGGATACAGAGTTTTATATTAAATTTGCCAAAGAAAAAGGATTATATTATACAGCAGGATCAGATTTTCATACAAGAATTGAGGAATACAGAATTCATGGACTTATAGGTGATGTTTTTTTAAATGCAGAAGAAATTGAAGATTTTCTAGCACAGTCAGGACTTGATATTTGGGTTGAAGAATTTTTTCTGTAGATAATTAAAAAATTCAAGTTATGGTACATTATATAATTAATTGAATATAATATTGAGATTCTTCGGTAAAAGAAGTGCCTATTTATGTAGGTGCTTCCTTTATAAATGTGTAAAGCATAGGCAACAACTTAGATGATGTAAATTACTCAATACCCATAAAGAATACTGGAGAATAGAAAATAGTATAATAATGGAAATAAAATTCGCAAATTAATTCTTTAACGGTATAATTGACACAATGTGATATTTAATGTTATCTTAAGGTAAACTAAAAGAAGAAATATTTTTTAGGGGGAGTTTGAGTGAAGAAAAAAACAAAAGAAACTATTTTAATTGGTACAGGCCTTGTGACATTATCTTTAATTTTACATTATGTACATTATTTAATATTTAAAGATGCTCATCATACTATGATTTTTTTAGTTGCAGATATTGCTTTTATACCAATGGATGTGTTTTTTACTAGCTTAATATTGGATAGATTCCTAGAAAAAAGAGAAAAAGATCACTTACTAGGAAAGTTAAATATGCTGATAGGAGTATTTTATACTGAAGTAGGTACAAAACTTTTGCTTAATATAGCAGAAGGGGATAATGATAGGGGGTTTTTAAGTGGAGCGTCAATAACCAATGATACATGGAAGAAAAAGCCATTTGAAAAACTTCATAATAGGATTTTAAAACATGATTATAATGTAGATATTAATAAAGTATCTTTAGAAAATATTAAAAATAATTTAGATGAAAATAAGGAATTACTTATTTCATTAATAGCTAATGAAAATCTTATAGAACATGAAACATTTACAGAAATGCTTATGTCTATTATTCATTTAAGAGAGGAGCTTAACACAAGATTAAGTGTAGATATGCAAGAATATGAGATTAAGCATATAGAAAAAGATATTATGTTGGCATATAAATATCTGACAATAGAATGGGCAGAATATATGAAATATTTAAGTGAAGAATATCCAGCATTATATTGTAAAGCCCTTATAAATAATCCATTTGATACAAGAAGTAAAAGTGAAAAAGATAAGTGTTATTTAAAAGAATATAAAAAACAGTATAGAGATAATTTATAAGAAGAATATAAAGATTTATTTTCATGATATTTTTCTTTAAAAAATAAAATAGTAAGAAAGAAGTAGGACAAATGAAAAAAGCTATTTTAGTGGTAAGCTTTGGTACAAGTTATTTGGAACCATTGAAGAATTCAATTGAAAATGTTGAAAATAAAATTAGAAATCAATTTAAAGATTATGATGTATATAGAGCATTTACATCTCATATGATAATTAAAAAGCTTGAAATAGTACATGGACTTATAGTTGAAAAACCAGAAGAATTACTTGAAAGATTATATATTGAGGGATATGAAGAAGTTATAATTCAGCCTCTTCATATAATACCAGGAGAAGAATTTAGTTATATAAAGAATATTGAAGTATATTTTAAAGATAAGTTTAAATCAATAAAGGTTGGACGTCCAATATTTTATTATCAAGGAATAGAAGGACTTCCAGAAGATTATTCATTATTTATAAAATCTATTAAAGGAATTATAGAAGGAGAAGAAGCAGTAGTTATGATGGGGCATGGAACAGTTCATCCATCTAATGCAGTATATGGAGCTCTTCAAAGTGTTTTAAATGATGAAGGATATAAAAATGTTTTTGTAGGAACAGTAAAAGGCTATCCAAATTTTACAAGTGTATTAAATAAAATAAAGAAACGAGGTATTAAGAAAGTATTATTAATGCCACTTATGCTTGTAGCTGGAAATCATGCTATCAATGATATGACTTCGGAAAAAGATAATTCATGGAAATCTATGCTGGAAGCTGAAGGGATAGAAGTAAAGCTATGGACCAAAGGACTAGGGGAAGTAGATGAATTTGCACAGTTATATATAGATAGAGTAGATGATTTAATAAATAATAGATATATTGGAACAGGAGAAATAAAAAAACATAAAATAATATATATTGACAAATAATAATTATTCTATGATAATATACTTAAATAATATAAAAACTTAGGAGGAAATTCAAATGAAAGCATTTGTAGATGAAAATGTATGTATAAGCTGTGGAATGTGTGAAGGAATCTGTGGAGATGTATTTTCACTTGATACTGGAGTAGCAGTAGCTATAGAAGGAGATGTGGCTGCAGATTTAGAAGATGCGGTTAACGAAGCGTGTGATAGTTGTCCAGTAGCGGCAATATCAGTAGAATAATTATTTAATCCCTTTAAATCACCTATAAATTATATGAGAGTTGCATTTATGCAACTCTTTTTTTAAAGTACAGGAAAGTATAAAATTTTCGATGGCTGAAAGTTAGATGTTATCTAGCATTCAGCCTTTAAATATGTTAAATTTATTAATTATAAAT
>NZ_MNRT01000034.1:0-61254 GCF_001916075.1 Clostridium sp. 29_15 | reverse complement strand
CATTCCTTTTGTGATGTATTTGGGTTTTTAGCGAAATTATTATATCACAAAAGAGTGACTTTATTTATTTTTACAAATTTTGTTTATTCAACAACCTATTTAAATAATTTAAAAACACAAAGCAAAAGTTAGTACAAAGATGAGATTTTTATTATGGTTAAATTAGTTTGTTATGGAGTAAGAGAAACAGAAGTACCTTTTTTTGAGGAAATAAATAAGAAATTTGGATATGATATTAAACTTGTTTTAAGTGGATTAAACGATGAAAATGTTAAAGAAGCTATGGGAGCAGAAGCAATAATGGTTAGAGGAGGTTGTAAGGCTGATAGACAAAACTTAGAGTTATTAAAAGCTCATGGATTACAATATGTTTTAACTAGAACAGTTGGAATAAATCACGTAGACTTAGAAGCAGTTAAAGATTTAGGATTAAAAGCTGCAAGAGTACCAGGATATTCACCAAATGCAATCAGTGAATTAGCACTTTCTTTAGCAATGATGCTTTTAAGACATACTGCTTATACAGTTAACAGAACAAAAGATAAAAACTTTACGATAGATTCATTTATGTTTAGTAAAGAAATTAGAAATTGTACAGTTGCTGTTTTAGGAGCAGGAAGAATAGGGTTAACTACTGCTAAGTTATTTAAAGGACTTGGTGCAAGAGTTATAGCTTATGATGTATTCCAAAATGATGCAGCAAAAGAAATTGTTGAATTTATGGAATTAGATCAAGTATTAGCAGAAGCTGATATTATATCAGTACATATGCCATATATTCAAGGTGTTAATGAAAGAATGATAAATGATGAATTTATAGCTAAAATGAAAGATAATGCTATCCTTGTAAATACTTCAAGAGGTGAGGTTCAAGATACTGAAGCTATTATAAGAGCCATTGAAAGTGGTAAATTAGGTGGATTTGGTACAGACGTTTTAGAAAATGAATATGATGTATTCTTCAAAGATTTAACAGGACAAGCATTAGAAGATAAGACAAAAGAAAAATTAATAAGTTTATATCCTAAAGTATTAGTTACACCTCATATTGGTTCATATACAGATGAAGCATTAACTAATATGATAGAATATTCTTATGAAAATTTAAGAGAATATTTAAATGATGGAACTTGCAAAAATAGTATAGCTTAGTTATAAAAAATAAGAGTATAAATTTAGGAGTATGTTATGAAAAAAAGTTAAGCTTTGAAAATTCAATAATTATTGCAGCTGTTATTATTACATTAATACCTTTAATTTTATCATACTCAATATTTATATCATCTAAATTAGAAGATATAACTGTAAATATTAAAAACACATTAAAGGAAACAGGTTTTTTTATTGCACATAAATGCTCTCTGAAAATGTAAATATATTATTAATGAAAATATGGTATAATAAGTAAATAGGGAAAGGGAGATGAGGGTATTGAGATATGATAAGCATAAGTATATTGGATTTTTAGGCTTACTATCAATAATAGGACTTAAAGGGTTTATAACAGGAAATCATCTGTGGTTTTTATTATTTATTAATTATGGCTGGTTTACATTTTTTTATGAAAACAGCATTGTTTATAAAGAGAGATAGTATATGGCAAGATAAAATGATAGTTTTAATAAATTAATAAAGAAGTTTTTGATTAATGTTTAAATAAAAGGATATATTAGATGTTTATCTTAAGGGACACTGAAAGATGCATTTTAATATTTTCTTTTTTTTGTTATACTTAATTAATAAGGTAAATAGACATAATAAAAAAGAGGTGATAGCAATGTTTCAAATAGTAATGATAATAATACATATAATAAATTTCTTTGCTATTTTTTATATGATTTTCAAAGAAAAGAGATCAGCCAATAGCATAATAGCATGGGTGCTTGTAATTTATATTGCTCCATTGGTGGGATTTATTGCATTTTTATTATTGGGAAGAAAAATTAATAATGCTAATATGTTTGGCATTAAAGAAATTGAATTAAAGTTATTCAAAGATTATATAAGGAAGACACAGAAGGAAGGTTATCTTGAAAAAGACAATAAAAATTATGATATGATTAACTCCATAGAGAGAATGGGATATTCGCCATATAGAGAAAAAAATCAAGTGATGATGTATAGCGATGGAAAAGAATTTTTCAGTGTTTTACTAGATTCTTTAAGAAAAGCTGAAAAGAGTATAAATATAGAATTTTACATATTTAAAACAGATGGAATAGGAAGCGAGATACTATCAGTTTTAGAAGAGAAAGCTTCAAAAGGTGTAGAAGTAAGGCTTTTATATGATTCTGTTGGTAGCAGGACGTTGAATAGAAGAGTACTTAAAAAATTAACTTCATTAGGGGGGAAAACCGGTGAATTTTTCCCATCTTGGCTAAAAATTGTAAATTTAAATATGAATTTTAGAAATCATCGTAAAATTGTTGTTATTGACAATAAAGTAGGCTTTGTTGGAGGTTTTAACGTTGGAGATGAATATTTAGGTAAGGATGAGAAATTTGGTTATTGGAGAGATACTCATGTAAAAATAGAAGGTGATGCTGTTAAGGATTTAAATTCGAGATTTTTAGCTGATTGGAGATATGCTACTAAAGAAGAAGTAGATATACAAGAGGTATTTGCAGAAAATAGTATAGAAAGTGCAGGTGATAAGGGGGTTCAAATATTATCAAGTGGCCCTAATCTTAGTGATAGATTTGAAATTAAGCTTGCTTATTTAAAAATGATTCAAAAAGCAAGAAATTATATTTATATACAATCGCCATATTTAATTATAGATAATAGTATATCTGATGCTTTGAAGCTTGCTGCATTATCTGGTGTTGATGTAAGAATAATGATTCCTGGAAAAGGAGATCATCCATTTGTTTATTGGGCTAATCTTTTTTATGCAGGTGATCTTTTAGATTTTGGTGTAAAGATATACCATTATGATAGAAATGCATTTTTACATGCTAAAACTCTTGTTATAGATGATGAGATTTGCTCTATTGGTACAGCAAACATGGATACAAGAAGTTTTGAATTAAACTTTGAAATAAATGCATACATATATTCTAGTGAAATAGCGTGTAAGCAGAAGGAGCAATTTGAAAAAGATATTACAAAAAGTAATGAGCTTACTTTAGAAATGTATAAAGGAAGAAATAATAAAACTAAAATTAAAGAAGGATTGTCAAAGCTATTTTCTTCAATATTATAGAATAAAAAACATGGATTGCATTAATCCATGTTTTTTATTAGCAGCTAGTTTTTTTTGAAAAATCATTTAGTTCATCGATAAAGACTTGAATTGTTTTTGACATGGTAATGTTTTTTGGTGTTATATAAGAGAAATATCTATAATACTTATCATTAAAGGTATTGATACAAATTTCTCTATTTGCAACGGCTGCTTCAGTAACTAAACTTGAGGTAAGAGTGATGCCAAGGTTATTTTTTACAGCTTCCTTAATAGCAGAGTTACTACCTAAAACTAATATTTTATTAGGAATTATTTTATTGCTTTCCAAGAACATGTTGAAATATTCCCTGCTTCCAGAACCATCTTCCCTTACAATCCATAAGTGATTATTTAGCTCTTCATAGGATTTGATGTTAATCAGTTGGTTATTACTAGGATTAAAGGCTAAAACCAGTTGGTCCTTTAGGAAATATTCTTGATTAAAACTTCCTAGGGTAGGGGTTCCTTCTATAAGTCCAATATCAAGAGTTAAGTCTTTTAGATGTGAACATATTAAAGAAGTGTTTTCAATAACAATTTCCACATCTATGTCTGGATATTTCTTTGAAAAAATTGAGAGAAACTTAGGAAGAAAATATTCTCCAATTGTAAGACTTGTACCTACCTTTAAAGTACCTTTTAAGGAGTTATTATTATCTTTAACTTCTATATATGTAATATCAAGTAAATTTATTATTTCTTTTGCTTTTTCATATAATTTATATCCATTTTCTGTGATACATATGTTTTTTTGTTTAACAGAACGATTTATTAATGTAACATCAAAGGAGCTTTCTAAGTTTTTTATATGGGTACTAACGCTTGGTTGTGATAAGTTTAAGTATTCACCAGCTCTAGTAAAATTTTTATGTTCTACTACGGCAATGAAAGTTTTTAATTCTTCTAACATAAGATTCTCCCTTCAAAGTGATAATGAAAGTAAAATATAAGTTTATTATTAAAAATATTAATGATAATTATTTTTAATATTTATTTTACTTATGAATATAATATATGAAGATTATACTATACAAGTAATATTTAAGGAAATAGTACTCTTTATTACTTGTGTATTATTTTCAATTAATATATCCTTATTTCAATATAAAAATGGTATAATTTTACATATAGAATATTATAGATGGATGGTGAGGATATATGAGAGTAGACATTAATAAGTTTATAGGATTTTGTGGATGTGGTAAGGAACATAAAATTATGGTGAAGGATATAATAATTGAAAGTGAAGCTATTAAAAAGCTTTCAATGATTATGGAAAAAGAGGGATTTAAAAACATAACAATAATATGTGATGAAAATACTTATGCTGCAGCAGGGGAAGAAATTAAAGAAATTATTCCAAAAGGAAAGTTTATAAATTTAAAGTCTGAAAATCTTCATGCCAATGAAATAGCAGTACAAAAGGTATATGAGTGCTTATCGGTAGAAAATGATGTTTTAATAGCATTAGGTTCAGGAACTATTCATGATATAACTAGATATGTGGCATATAATAAAGATATTCCTTTTATATCTGTTCCTACAGCAGCGAGTGTAGATGGATTTGTATCTACAGTAGCTGCTATGACTTGGAAAGGGGATAAAAAAACATTTACTGCAGTATCACCTATTTATGTAGTAGCAGATACAGATATATTTAAAGAAGCACCATATAGGCTTACTGCATCAGGGGTATCGGATTTAATAGGAAAATATACAGCTTTAGTAGACTGGAAAATTTCAAGTATAGTAATTGGGGAGTATATTTGTAATAAAGTATGCAATATGGAAATAGATGCAGTAAATAAACTTTGTGAATGTGTAGATGATTTAGTTCTTGGTAAGTTGGAGGCTTATGAACAATTGATGTATGCTTTAATTTTATCAGGACTTGCAATGCAGATAATAGGAAATTCAAGACCAGCTTCAGGAGCAGAGCATCATATGTCTCACTTATGGGAAATGGAAGTTATTAATAAACATTTAGATGCATATCATGGTGAAAAAGTATCAGTAGGTTTAATATTGGTAATGGAAGAATATAAGAAAATAAAAAAATCCATTGAAAATGGTAGATGTAGAGTCAAAAAATATTATGGGTTGGAAGAGGATATGCTAAAGGAAGTATTTAAGAGTAGAGAAATGTATGATTCTATTATGAAAGAAAATACACCAGATCCTTTATTAAATGTAAATAAAGTTATCTTACAAAATAGATTAGAAAGTATTGCTGAAATATTAGAAAAACTTCCTACCTTAGACTTTGTAAAGGATACATTAAAGAGAGCAAAAGCTGTTACAACATTAGAAGAGATAGGGTTGTCTAATGATGTAAAGCAAAATAGCATTAGAGTATCACCATATGTGAGAAATAGACTTACTCTTATGAGAATTTCAAAAATGTTAGAATATTAAAAATATTAGAAATGCTGTAGAAATATAGCATTTCTTATTTACAATAAATTAATATAGTTATAATAAAATATTGTGTATTATTTAGGTCTATTATATAATATTAAGTAAAATAACGAAAAATAAGTTTAAGGAGAAGATAATGGTAATTATAGCGGTTTTTTGTGGGGTTTTATCTATTTTGATAAGCTGTATAGCTGTTTATCAATCAGAACACTTTAACAAGTTATCAAGAGAATTAAATAAAGATACAAAACTAATGATTGATTGCAATGAGAAATCCATAAATAATTTACATAGCACACTTGATGAAGTAATAAATAAAGAAGAAACAAAATTAGAGGCTAAAGAAGAAGTTACATTTATAAAAAATGAAATGGTATTAATAAAGATGAATAATTATAATTTAGAAAATAAATTTAATATATTACATAGCATAATGTATTTAAGTAATATATTAGCATCAAAATCAATATCTGATTTAGATATGTGGCTTGATAATGATGAGCAAAAAGTTATTTTAAAATTGTCAAAGGATATTAACCGAGAGGATTATAAAAATATTGAGATAAGTTTAGAACAATTAGAAAAGTATGGAATATGGGTAAGTTTAAATGTAGATTTATATAGAGATATAAAAGAAAAAATAGAAATAAGTTAAAAACTAATGAGTGGGGGAATAAAATGGAGATTTTAACTATTATATTTAGTGGTATATCAATAATCATAAGCTTATATGCTTTGTATCAATCAGAATTATTTAATATAGAAACTAAAGAGATAAACAGTGAAACTAGAAAAATGATTGCTTCAAATGAAAAATCAATAAGTAATTTACATATTTCCTTAAGAGAGGTTATGGAGAAGGATTTAGTGAGATTAAAAACTGATGGATTAAGTATTATTAAACTTCAAAGTTATAGTAGTTCATATAGTAAAATTGTTATGAGGGAAATTAGTAAATTATACAAGGTTTTAGAAACGGTTAAGATAAATGAAATAGATAGTTGGTTAAATTCAGAAAAGGAGTCTATAGAAGTAGCTCTAAATAAAGAATTAACAAGAGCTGATTATAATGATATGGAAACTGTTTTTGAAAATGTAAGGAAGTATGGTATATGGATTACTGTGAATATTGCCGGTTATAATAATATGGAATGTGCTGGATAAATTGAATATAATTTATAAAAGGAGCTAGCTTAGCTCCTTTTATTTTTATGGTGTCAAATATTTCTTTGATAATTCAGTAAGAATTTGAATATGGACTTCTTCATCTAGAATTATCCTATCAATAATTGAAATTATGTTGGAATCATCTATTTTTTTCTGAGTACTAATATATTGTTTAATAGCTACCTTTTCATCTTTAATATCGTAATTTATCATTTCGGTTACATTTAAGCCATAATTAATAAAATGAGGACTCCAGTTTAATTTTTTATCTTTTTTGTTAATCCAGTAGCCAGGGTTTCCACCTAGTTTTATTATTAGCTTTCCTAATATTTCTAAATGATACATTTCTACTATTGCAATATGTTCTAATGTTTTTGAAATTTCAGGGTATTGATTTTCTGTTCTGAAGTGATGATTTATATATTGAGATATGGCAGAAAATTCAGATACAGCACCAGCAAAGTTAACTTGGATTATTTCGGCATAATGCTTATTTGGCTTTGCAACAACTATTGGAGGATAAGGAAGCTTTGCCTTGCATAAGTTAAGATTATTGTCCATAAAAAAAACTCCTAAAAAACAATTATATATATAATATGTTTAAGGAGTGTTAATAATGTCTATACAAGAATAAGTTTTATTTTTAGTAAATGTATTGCTAGAATATGGTTATATGGTTATTTCAGAAATATTTAAAGTTCCAATAAACAAGGTTTGACTTATTTATAAGTGTTGATTATTATAATAAATAGGAAAATTAAAATTATGTAAAAAAAGGGGTAATATTATGGAAAGAAAAGAAATATTAAAACATATAGATCATACATTATTAAAGGCTGTGGCTACTTGGGAAGATATAAAAGTATTATGTGATGAAGCTATTGAGTATGGAACAGCCTCAGTATGTGTTCCAGCTTGCTATATTTCACGTATTCATAAAACATATGGCAATAAAATTAATATTTGTACAGTAGTAGGCTTTCCTCTAGGATACTCAGTAACAGAAGCAAAAGTTTTAGAAACTAAAAAAGCAATTGAAGATGGTGCTAATGAAATTGATATGGTTATTAATATAAGTGATGTTAAAAATGGAGATTATGATAAAGTAACTAAAGAAATTGCTGACTTAAAGGAAGTTTGTGGAGATAAAATTTTAAAGGTTATTATAGAAACTTGTTATTTAACTGAAGAAGAAAAGATCTCTATGTGCAAAGCTGTTACAGAAGCTGGAGCTGATTATATCAAGACATCAACTGGGTTTGGTACAGCAGGTGCAACTATAGAAGATATAAGATTATTTAAGAAACATATAGGACCAAATGTAAAGATGAAGGCAGCAGGTGGCGTTAAGACTATAGCTGATTTAGAAATGTTTATAAATGAAGGATGTGACAGAATAGGAACAAGTTCTGCTGTTAACATGCTTAAAGGTGAAGAAGTAACTGGATACTAATTAGTATTGAAAGCTATGTAGATTAATTTATCTGCATGGCTTTTTTCTATATTAATTAATTTCAAATAAATTTTAGAAAATCTATTGCCCTTCACGCTGCGTAAAGGTGTATATTAAATTTGTCAGGAGGTGAAGAGGTTTGGAATATAGTATTAAAAAGTTAAGTGAAATTGCAGGGGTATCCACTAGGACACTTAGATATTATGATGAAATAGGACTCTTAAAGCCGGCAAGAGTCAGTTCATCAGGATATAGAATATACGGAAAAAAGCAAGTGGATATATTGCAGCAAATATTATTTTATAAAGAGCTTGGAATGAGCTTAGATGAAATAAAAGAAATAATACAAAATCCTAACTTTGATAGAATTAATGCTTTAAAAGAGCATAAGATTAAGCTTCTTGAAAAGAGAAAACAAATTGATATGCTTTTAGATAATGTGGAAAGAACATTATTAAGTGTAGATGGAGGTTGTAAAATGTCTGATAAAGAAAAGTTTAAAGGGTTTAAGAAAAGTGTGATAGATGAAAATGAGAAAAAGTATGGAAAAGAAATTAGAAGTAAATATGGTGATGAAACCATTGATAAATCTAATGAAAAATTTATGAAGATGTCAGAAGAAGAGTATAATGAAGCAGAAGCTTTAGCTAAGGAAATAATAGAACAATTAATTGAAGCTAAGAAAATAGGTGATCCATCATCTAAAGAAGCTAAAGCTTTGGCAGAGCTTCATAAAAAATGGTTATGCATCTATTGGGATAAGTATTCTAAAGAAGCCCATGTAGGGGTGGCACAAATGTATGCGTATGATGAAAGATTTAAGGAATACTATGATAAGCATGGAGATGGATTAGCAGAATTCTTAAGAGATGCAATTGTAGAATATACCAGAGATAGATAAATAAAAGAAGATGCTCTCTTTAAGTAAGAGGGCATCTTTTTGAATTTAATTAAGGTTATTTTTATTTAGATGAGATATTGTTCTTTTTTAAAAAATTAGTCATGGTATTATAGCCAGAATTAAAAAGTTTTTCTTTATTGCTATAAGAGATATAAAAATCTGTAACAGCAATATCAAAGGTAGGAATATCTATGGTGTGGATATTCTTTAGTGAACTAAAGTAAATAGATTCATTTGTAGTCATACAGGCATCTAGAATATCCATTAAATACTTACTTAAAGGGCATTTTTCTGCATAAGTTATATTTTTATCTTGATTACTTACAAGCTTCAAAGCAAAGGTGGGGTACTTTGTAGTAGTATTATTAAAAAGCCAGATAGGGAGATTACTTATGAGTCCACCATCTACTATGTAGCAGGAACCTTTAGGAGTCTTTAGTTTTTCAGGAATAAATATAAAAGGTAGGCTTATACTCATTTTTACAGCTTTAGATATTTCAAAATTCATTGGATTAATATTATATTTTTTTAAATCTTCAGGAAGAATTAATATTTGTTTTTGTGTTATATCAGTAGCAATAAATCTTAAAAAATTGCTGTTATTAGAAATATCTTTAAAATATTTTTTTCCCTTTGCACTATAAAGCTCTGTAAGCAATTCTTCAATGGCAGAGGTAGAAAAGATGCCTTTAGATTTAAATATGCTTAGGTTTCTTCCTATAAATGGGATAGATGCCAATATGGTTTTATTAATATATAAATTAAAATCTATATCAAATAAGATTTTTTTTACTTCGTAAGCAGAGTAACCTACGGCCATAAGTGAAGTTACTAAGGCACCTACGGAAGTTCCAGAAAAGCAATTGAATGTAAAGCCATAATCTTCTAGAGCACATAAAGCACCTATATGGGCAATTCCACGGACTCCTCCTCCTTGACATACAAGATTAATTTTCATAAATATCACCTAAAAAAATATTTCTATAAATAGTTTAGCAAGATAAATTAATATTGTGAAATTTTAATTCTACAAAAAGCTTTATGATAATAAGTCAATAATGTTATATTTAAAAGTTATTGTTTAAGAAGTGAATATGATGAAGAATATTGACAAAAAATGTTTGGTATGATAACCTTAAAACAAGTAGTTTTAAAAACTACGTTATTAGGTTTTATATGAATTAAGTAAAATATAGAGGAATGGGGAAATAAGCATGATTAGAATAATATCAGATTCATCATCACTTTATTCAGAAAAAAAAGGTCAAGAAAAGAACATAACAATTGCCTCACTAACAGTACATATAAATGGAAAAAATTATAGAGAATATGAAGACATAGAAACGGAAGAATTTATAAAGATAATAAATGAAGGACATATGCCAACTTCATCTCAACCGTCAATTGGACATGTTGTTGATATATATAATCAGTATAAAGAAGATGAAATAATAAATATTTCAATGGCTGATGGTTTATCTGGTACATATAATTCAGCTTGTGTAGCTAGAGGAATGGTTGAAAATCCAGAGCGTATACATGTAATCAATTCACAAACTTTATGTGGTCCACAAAAATATTTAGTAGATTTAGCAATGGAACTTGTGGAACAAGGAAGACAATGTAAAGAAATAGTTGATGAAATTAATAAGGCATTAAAAGAATCTAAATCATATTTAATTCCACATGATTTTGATTATTTAGTGCGAGGTGGAAGAATATCCTCAATAGTTGGTAAGATAGGAAGTGTAATAAAGCTAGTTCCTGTAATGACAATGTCTGATGATAAGAAATCCTTAGTTAAGTTTACCACAAAGCGAACTTATAAAAAAGCTGTTCAAAAGATAATAGAACAGATGACAGAGGATGGTATAAATTCTGAACATAAGCTGTATATTTATCATGCATTTAATGAAGATGGAGCAGAAGAAGTTAAGAAAATAATATTATCGGCTATACCAGATGCTGATATTGAAGTGGGGTTATTAGGACCAGCTTTTACTACTCAAGGTGGACCAGGATGTATTTCAATACAATATATTAAGAAGCATGATGCTTTAAAATACTCTCTAGTTTAAATAATATAGATATAAATTGCATATAGTATCAAATTGAGATACTTAAAATAGTGTTAAACCCTACAAAGTCACTTAAAATGATTTTGTAGGGTTTAACACTATTCTATAATAAATTGATCTAATATTTTACCTTTAATATTTATGGATGTAATTTTAATATAATCATCGTATGAATCAGCAATTAAATAATGATATTCTGCAATAGGCGCCACTATCACACCTTTTTTACTTTTATATTTATCTCTAAGTTTTTCACCACCACCGCCTGTTATAATTTGATATAGGTCTTTCAAATTATTAGTTTTATTTATAAGACGTCTAGAGTAATTATGCTCATGACCACAAAAAACAGCATCAATATTACATTCTTCTATGGTAAGTAATAAATTATCACGGTCAGCTGCATATAAATCTAAGCAATCTCCTAAATGAGCTCCAGTTGGAAATAGTGGAGAATGTATGAAAAGAAGCTTTTTCTTATTACAATCAGTTGTTATTTCCTTTAGCCAATGAAGAACTCTTTCACTAACTTTCTGAATTTCACCATAGTGAAAGGAGTTTAGAACAATAATTCGTATATTAGAAAAGTCTAAGAAATATACTGTTTTATTATATTCCTTAAGATAATTACTTTCAGGAATCATATTGTCATAAATTGAGGCAAATATCTTTTCAAAGCGATTATCTGTAGGGTTTGTATTAACTTCGTTATCACCAATTACAGGTAAAAGTTGAGTGTTTGGATAATGTTTATTTATTGTGCTGTTAAAATCCTCAAGTTGGAGTTTTAAAATATTAGTGTCTTTTGAACCAGCAATTGAATCACCACAAATTACTATAAAATCAGGCGATGGAGCATATTTTTTAGATGATTTTAATAAGTTGTTTAAAACCTTTTTATTTATACCATTGTCTTTTCCTTTAGTATCACCAAAAATAATAAATTTCATATAAATCTCTCCAAGAATAAGCAGTAAATATTTCAGATATTTATTATATAGTTTTAATTATTTTTACATAATGCAAAGTTAATATTTAAATTCAATAATAATATATGATGTATTTAATTTATTTGTCATAAATATAAATGGCATATGAAAAATTCATATGCCAAATAAAACTAATTGATAAAAAATTAGAAGAATAAGAATAATAGTGGAAGCCAGTATAGGTTATTATTAAATCCCCAATTTCCATAACCATAATTTCCATAACGTCCATTATTGCATTGACAAGGATTATAGCAACAATTGTTATTATTATACATAATTATTACCTCCTAAATATTTATATACTACAGTATATTCAACATATTTTTAAAAGTGTATAGTATTATATTTTTATTTTTTGTGAATAGAATTACTAAACTCTGATTTTAGAAATTTAGGTTATGATGCAAGTCAAACATTGGATAAATAGTAGGTGATTGATAAAGAAGTTTATCTATAAATTAGAAATAAATAGATTAATTTATTTATTCATAGGTATAGAGGGATTTTGAATAAGAATTTCAAATAAAGTATAATTAAAATATAAAAATAAGTACATTTAAAATAGTAGGTGAAAAAAGATGAAGATAGGATTAGTTTTATCAGGTGGAGGCGGAAAAGGAGCATATGAGCTTGGCGTATGGAAAGCATTAAAAGAGCTTAACTTAAATAAGTATATATCAGTTTTTTCAGGAACATCTATCGGAGCTTTTAATGCAGCTTTATTTGCAATGGATGATTTGGAAAAAGCAGAAAATTTATGGGATGAAGTTACTATGGATAAGCTAGTACCAATAAGTAAGAAGGAATTAATAAAAAGAGGAATAGGATTATATTTAGGAAGCAAAAATCCACAGCTTGTAATTAAATTACTCAGTGATAAGTTAGACCATGGTTCAATAAGTAATGAAGGTGCTGTTGAAGTATTAAATAAGTACATTGATTGTAATAAAGTTAATGAAAATAACAAAATATGTTATGCTGCATGTACCAAGATTCCAGAGTGTTCTGTTAAGTATTTCAGAATAAATGATTATGAAGAAAATGAAGCAAGAAAAATGATTTTAGCATCGGCATCACTTCCGTTAATTTATGATAGTACAGAAGTGTTAGGAGATAAATATATTGATGGTGGTATGGTGGATAATACGCCTATACAGCCAGTTTATGATGAGGGATGTGACATAATAATTGTTGTACTGCTTTCCAAGGAAGTAACAATAGATAGGAGTCTTTATCCAGAGGCAAAATTAATAATAATTTCTCCTGAAAGACTTGTGGAAAATACTTTAAATGGAACTTTGAATTTAGATGCAGATGCTAAAAGAATACGGATAAATGAAGGATATAATGATACTATGAACAAGCTTATGCCTATAGTGGAAATGGTAAAGTTTATTAAAGAAAAAGAAGAGGAGAAAGCTAATCCTAGATTATATAAAGCTTATAATTATTCTAAAAAGATAGTGGATAAATTTATATCTAGGTAAATAGATTTTTATAGAAATACATTAATTGATAAATATATTATATAAATTTGTTAAAAATATTAATAAAATATAGGAATAGAAATATGGAGATAAGAAATGAAGGAACTTGTTTGTGAATTATGTAAAAGGTCTGGTGTCCCTAAACTTACAGAACATCACCTTATTCCAAGGGAAGAGGGAGGAAGAGATAAGGAAACTGCATTGCTATGTGAAGACTGTCATAAACAAATTCATGCCTTATATACTAATAAGGAACTTGCCATGAGACTCAATACTTTAGAAAAACTTAAATGTGATTATAAGATTGAAAAATATCTTAAGTATGTAAAAAAGCAATGTCCATCAAAGAAGCTATCCATAAAAAAGTCTAGGGAAGTAAGAAAGAAAAGCAAGAGGTAAAGAATAAATAAAATACTTACAACTTAATTAGTTTAATATACCCATAAATAAGATAATATATCTTATTTATGGGTATATTTAGCTATTATATTTTTGGAAGAGATTCAAAATAACTAAACAACATAATATAGATAAAAATTATGATTTATTAATACTTAAAATAAGAAAAGTCTTGAAAGGGATATATGTAAGTGGTAAAATAAAGAAAGTAACCGGTTGCGTAACCGGTAAAATATAAAACTAGTTAAGTTAACTAGTTTTATAATGTATTAATAATATTAAAACCTGTTGACTCCCTATAGTCTATTGAGGTTTTTACATGAACAGTTTTAAATGGCGTAGAATTATCTTTGATACGTGAAATAATTAATTCAGCTGCTAAATTGCCCATATCATAACTAGGAATAGTAATAGTAGTAAGTTGAGATACTATAATTTTTGCCTCCAATGAACCATCAAATCCACATACTAAAGTATCTTCAGGAATAGAAATATTAATTGATTTTAAAGCATTTACCAATGATACAGCAATAAAATCATTTGCACAGATAAATGCATCAGGAAGTTTATCTAGTTTCTTAATATTATCTCTAAGCCATGAAGAATCTGAATATGGATTTGAATCATTATCTAATATACATGTGCTTTTATCAAGTTGAATATTATAATCAAGTAATGCTGAGCAGTATCCTTGCCAACGTTCATAAAAGCTTTGGCAATGATTAGGATCACCTACGAAACTTATATTTTTACAACCATTATTTATTAGGTTTTTAGTTACAGTATAAACACTATTATAATTTTCCATCAGTAGAATATCTGATTTAAGATTAGGACATTCTTTAGTAGTAGGGCAATCGATGAACAGTGTAGGAATTCCTAGCTTACAAATAAAGTTGCTATAATTAGCATCAAACATTTCTATGCAAATAATTGCATCTATTAATTCAGTTTGAAAGTTGCTTGGTAGCTTTCTAGAGAGTAAATCATCTTCTCTAATTATATATATTGATAACTTTATCCCCAAACTACTTATCTTTTTTTCAAATCCAGATAAAAATTTAGAACCAAAGTGTGAAGAGTTTGGCATATTAGTGGTGAAAAGTGCAATTTCTTTATTTTTAAAAGTAATATTTTTATTTTCTTGAGAAAAATTCTTATAGCCCATCTCAAATGCAGTTTGGATTACTTTCATCTTAGTATCTTCAGATATATTTCCAGTATTATTTAGCGCTTTGGAAACAGTGTTTCTTGATATATTTAATTTATCAGCTATATCTTGTGCTGTAATTTTCTTGTTTTGCATTATTTATAACTCCTCATTTTTACAAATTTATAAATTTTTAAAATATTTATAATAAGTATAGCAAACTAACTATAAAAATAAAAGATAAATACATAATTATTGTTACAAAAGTAAAAGAGTATAGTTTACAATATAAAAAGTATATAGTTTACAATGTAAAAATAAAATATTGATAAATATAACAAAAATAGTTGACGCTGTAAAATAATGGTGATAATATTAGTTTATAGAGAAATGAAAATGTTTGCAATGGTATAAAGGTAAGCGGAATTGTTTCTAAAATTATAAGAAGGGATGAGATTATATTGAGAGAGCTAAAAAGTGATGTTTTAGTTACAAATGAAAAAATACAGGGAGAATTTTTCAGAAGTAAAAAGCAAGATTTAAAAGTAAGTATTTATAAAAAATTAGATTATATGAAAAAAAACTACCAGTTATATTTGTTTTTTACATTACCTCCATTACTGTTGTTAATAATTTTTAAGTATATTCCTATAGGTGGAATACTAATTGCTTTTGAAGACTATAACCCTATCAGTGGAATACTAGGAAGTGAGTGGGTTGGATTAAAACATTTCCAAAGATTTATGTCCTCACCAGATTTTATGACCTTACTGATGAATACTTTAAAATTAAGCGTTTATGGATTGTTATGGGGATTTCCAGTACCAATTATTTTAGCTTTACTTTTAACTAGGGTAAAAAGTGAAAGAATAAAGAAAATAGTGCAATTAATAATTTATGCACCAAACTTTATTTCTGTAATAGTAATATCAGGTATGATTATATTATTTTTATCTCCTGTTGGACCTGTAAATCAATTTTTGGGAACATCAATTAATTTTATGACTAAGCCAGAAGCATTCCGTACTATATATATTGCCAGTGGAATTTGGCAAGGGGCAGGTTGGGCGTCTATTATTTACACCGCAGCTCTTTCTAATTCAAGTAAGGAACTAACAGAAGCTGCTGTCATTGATGGAGCTAATATTTTTCAACAGATTTGGAATGTTGATATTCCAGCTATAAAGCCAATTATGATTATTCAATTTATTTTATCAGTAGGTGGAATAATGAGTATAGGATTTGAAAAAGCACTTGCTTTACAAACAAGTTTAAATATGCCTACATCTGATATATTAGCTACTTATACTTACAGAATGGGGTTACAGTTAGGTGATTATAGTTTCTCTACAGCAGTTGGATTATTTAACTCAGTAATAAATATAATACTACTTATTATGGTGAATGTAACTATAAAGAAAATGAACGAAGATGAAGAAGTAGGCTTATAGGAGGGTAAAATGGTAAAGAAAAGAAAAAGAAATCTTTCAATGTCAGATAAAATTATTTTAAATAGTGGATATATATTGCTAGGAATTTTTCTACTTGCTATTATAATTCCACTTGCATATATAGTTATTGCTTCATTTACAGATCCTACTGTGCTAAGCAGTGAAGGAATAACATTCGATTTTAGCAAATGGTCATTAGATGGATATAAGAGAGTTCTGCAAGATGATATGATTTTAAGAGGATTTTTAAATTCTATTTTTTATTCAATTTCATATGCAGTAATTTCAGTTGCAGTTACACTTATGGCAGCATATCCGTTATCAAAAGATAAGTTTGTGGGTAAGACATTTATAAACACTTTATATGTAATAACTATGTTTTTAGGTGGAGGATTAATCCCAACATATTTATTGATGGATAAATTAAATCTTTTAAACACTATATGGGCTATGTTATTACCAGGAGCCATAAATGTATGGAATATAATGCTTGCAAAAACATATTTTAAGTCACTACCTAAAGAATTAAGAGAAGCTTCATCTATAGATGGAGCAAGTGAAATAAAGCATTTCTTTAAAATAGTGTTACCAGTATGCAAACCAATTATAGCAGTATTGATGTTATACCAATTTGTAGCTCAATGGAATGGATATTTTGATAGATGATTCTAAGCTACAGCCACTACAACTAGTAATAAGATCAATATTAATTCAAAATTCACCATCTACAGGAATGATAGCTGATATACAAAATATGGCTGAAATGTCTAAGATGGCCGAATTATTAAAGTATTCAACAATAGTAATTTCAAGTTTACCATTGTTAATTATGTATCCATTTTTCCAAAAATATTTTGATAAAGGTATAATGATGGGCTCAGTAAAAGGCTGATATTATATAAAAGGGAGAGAGTAAAATGAGAAAAAATAAGATAAAAAGAATTTTAAGTATTGTAATGTTAACTGTAGTAACTACATCTTTAAGTGCTTGTGGAAGTAAGAAGGAGGAAAATGTAACTGTACATTCTGATGTATCATTTCCACTAGAGGAAACTGCCACTTTAACTATGCTTACAAGTGCACCAGCAGTATCAGAACAAAATCCTAATAATAGACTTATATTTAAAAGATTACAAGAAAAAACTAATGTAGAAGTAGATTGGACATGCTATCCAGATGATCAATATGGCGATAAAAAAAGTTTAGCATTATCTAAAAAAGATACACTACCTGATGTAGTTTTTAATGCTGGAATGAGTAATTATGATTTACTTCGTTACTCTAAACAAGGCGTAATTATTGCTGTTGAAGATTTGATAGATGAATATATGCCTAATTTAAGCAAGATATTAAATGAAAATCCTGAGTATAGAAAGATGATAACAGCTCCTGATGGACATATATATTCATTCCCTTGGATTGAGGAATTAGGTACTGGAAAAGAAGCTATACAGGCTGTAGGAGATATGCCTTTTATAAATAAAAAATGGCTAGACGAATTAGGGTTAGAAGTACCAACTACAACTGATGAATTAGTTGAAGTGCTAAAAGCTTTTAGGGATAAGAAACCAGAAGGTAGAACAGATGTAATACCTATGACGTTCATTATAAATAATGGAGACCAAGATCCAGGAATATTATTAGGAGCTTTTGGAGAAGGGGACAATAGTGATCATTTTCTTGTAACAAATGATAAAAAGGTTATTTATTCAACTGTACAAGAGGGATATAAAGAAGGTATAAGCTGGCTTCATTCACTTCAAGAAGAAGGACTTATAGATTCAGAAGCATTTACACAAGATTGGGCAACTTATGTATCTAAAGGTAATAATGGAAGATATGGAATGTTCTTTACTTGGGATGCAGCAAATATAGTTACAAATCCAGAAGATTATATTGCATTACCAGCACTAGCAGGACCAAATGGGAACGTTAATGTACCAAGATCAAATGGAGCAGGTATAGACATTGGAAGATGTGTAATAACTACTGCTAATAATAATTTAGAATTAACAGCAAAATGGATAGATGAATTATATGATCCATTACAATCAGTACAAGATAACTGGGGAACTTACGGAGATGAAGAACATCAAAATGTATTTGAACTAAAAGAAGATGGTTCATTAGCACATTTACCTTTAGGAGATACTTCACCTTGGGAAGTTAGAGTAAATCAAAATGTAGGTGGTCCTTTAGCAGTTCTTAATGAATACTATGGAAATTATACAACATGTCCAGATGATGCCCAAGAAAGGTTAAATATACTCCATGAAACTTATGTAAAAGATATGAAGGCAGAGTATAACTATCCTGTATTACTTATGACTCAAGAAGATATAGAATTGTTTACTCAATATGAAACAGCAGTACGACAATATACTGAAAGAAAAAAAGCTGAATGGATTTTAAATGGAGGCATAGAAAAGGAATGGGATTCTTATCTTGATGAGATGGAAAAATTAGGGCTATCAAAAATGTTGGAAATAAAGCAAAAATATTTAGATGAATATTTTAAATAATAAACATACGCAAGTGGCAGATTGTCACTTGTGTTTACTGAAAAATATTAGAGGAGTGGATTAGGGTAATTATGAGTAGTTCAGTTTTAGAGAAAGCAAGAGATTATGAGAATAGATTTATTGAGAGTATAAAAAGCGAAGAAAGACCAGCTTTTCATATATCAGCACCAATTGGTTGGATTAATGATCCAAATGGATTTTCAATTTTTAATGAAGAATATCATTTATTTTATCAATATAATCCATATGGTACAGTGTGGGGGCCAATGCATTGGGGGCATAGTAAATCAAAAGATATGATAAAGTGGCAACAGCTACCAGTAGCTATGGCACCAGATAGTAAATATGATATAGATGGATGTTTTTCAGGGAGTGCTATAGAAGATAATAATAAACATATACTTATGTATACTGGAGTAGTTGATAAGAAAAATGAAAATAGTGAGCATTATGTAAGACAAGTTCAATGTATAGCTATTGGTGATGGAGAAAATTATTTTAAGCTAGATAGTAATCCAGTTATAACTGATGAATTATTACCAGAAGGAAGCAGTTTTGAAGATTTTAGGGATCCTAAGATATGGAAAGAAGATGGAGATTTTTATTCAGTTGTTGCTAGTAGAAGTAAAGATGGTAGTGGACAGATATTAATGTTTAAGTCAGAGAATTTAAAAACTTGGGAGTTAGTTACTATCTTAGACAAGAGTGAAAATAAATTAGGTCGTATGTGGGAGTGTCCAGATTTCTTTAATATAGATGGAAAAAATGTACTTGTAATTTCACCACAAGAGGTTAGAGCTACCAAAGATGGATTCCATAATGGGAATAATACTGCATTTTTAATTGGAGAGTATGATAAAGAAAATAAAAAATTTAATAGAGAAAAAACAAAGGTAATAGATTTTGGATTAGATTTTTATGCACCTCAAACATTTGAAGATAAAGATGGTAGACGTATAATGATTGGATGGATGCATTCTTGGGAAAATAGAATTATTCCTAATGAGTTTAAATGGTGTGGAATGATGACAATACCAAGAGAAATTAGAATAAAAGATAATAATGTAATTCAAACGCCAATTAAGGAAATTGAAAATTACTATGGTGATACAGTAAAATATGAAAAAATAACTATAGATAAAGAAGTTTCGCTAGAAGGAATTAACGGAAGAGTACTTGATATGACTTTAGATATCGACGCTTCAAAAGCTGAAGAATTTGAAATCAAATTTGCAAAAAATAATGAGTATGAAACGATAATAAGATATTATTCAAAAAGAAATACAATAGAGTTTGATAGAAGTTATTCAGGAAAATATGGAGATATTCTTCATAAAAGAGAGATGAAGGTTAAAGATAATGATGGTAAGTTAAGAATGAGATTAGTTTTAGATAAATATTCTGCTGAAATATTTGCAAATGATGGAGAACAAGTAATGACTTCAACATTTTATACACCATTGGATGCACAAGATATAACACTTTCATCAAAAGGAAAATCAATACTTAGCATTGAAAAACATAAAATCGACATATAAATTATAAAAATTAATCAAAATATTTAAAGTTATAAAATAGAGTACTAGGAAATGGAGATTAAACTATTATGAAAAAAGTAATTTGTCCTGGAGAGGCGTTAATAGATTTTGTATCAACAGATGTAGGTAAATCATTAGAGAATACAAATGGATTTGTAAAAAAAGCTGGTGGGGCTCCAGCAAATGTAGCATCAGCTATATCTAAATTAGGAGCAGAAGCTTATTTTGCAGGAACTGTAGGAAAGGATGCTTTTGGAGCATTTATAGAAACTACTTTAAAAGCTAATAATATTAATACAAGTTTATTGTTTAAGCTAGAAAATCATAGTACTACATTAGCATTTGTTTCGTTAATGGAAGATGGAGAGAGAGATTTTGAATTCGCAAGGGATGCTGATTCGCTTTTATCAATTGATATGTTTAAGGATAAATTAGAGTGTTTTGATTTATTTCATTTTGGAAGTGCCACAGCATTTCTTGAAGGAGAATTGAAAAAAACATATTATAAATTAAAAGAGTATGCAGTTGAAAATAACAAGTTAATAACATTTGATGCTAATTATAGAGAAAATTTATTTGCTGATAAAAAAGAAGAATTTATTAAATGCTCTGTTGATTTTATAAAGGATAGTTTTATTGTAAAACTAAGTGAGGAAGAAGCATTGTTAATTAGTGGTAAAAATGAAGTTAAAGAAGCTGCCCAGTATATTGTAAAATTAGGTTGTGAAAATTTGATTATAACATTAGGTAAAAAAGGCTCTTTAGTAACAACGAAGAAAACACAAGTATTAGTGCCAACAAAAGAAATGGTAATGATAGATGCTACAGGAGCAGGAGATGCTTTTATGGGAGCTGTCATTGCTCAGATTATAAATAAACCAGATAAAGATATTGTTGAAATTGTTAAACTAGCTAATTTAGTAGGAGGAATAACCACAACTAAAATAGGTGCACTTGAATCAATACCTACTTGGGAAGAAGTTGAAAAGTATAAATAAGGAAATACTGAGATTTAGTTAACTAAATCTCAGTATTTTTTATACGTATAAATATTAAGAAGTTGTCTCTCTTTGAATTAATTCAGTGTCTATATTAATATGTTCAATAGTTATAGGCATATTTTTATTTTTAGCATTAATTTGTCTAAGAATTAATTTCATTGAGTCCTCAGCAATTTTAACAATATCTTGCTTAACAGTGGTAATTGGAAGGATAGACTCCATAGAAATTGGTGAATTATCAAATCCTATTATTTCATATTCATCAGGTATATTTTTTTTATTTTTTATTAAAATATTCAATAAAATATTGGCATGAGTGTCATTGCTTAAAAATATACCTTTTTTTCCATTAGGATATTTTTTTTCAATGTCTTCATATATATTATAAATATTATGATAAGCTGTATCAAATGTACTTCCTATTTTAGAAAGATAACATTTATAATTAATGTTATTAGTCTCACAAGCAGTTTTAAACGCTTCAATACGTTTATAAGAAGGAGTGTCTTCCTTTACATCTCCGTTTATATGAATTAACATATCACAATTATTGTTAATTAGTAAATTAGTTGCTTGCAAAGAGCCATAATAATTATCACTATTAACACTTGAAATATACTTGTTTTCTCTTTCAATAGAGACTATAGGAATATTTAATTCACTTAGGGTTTTAGAATCTATAGAATGGCTTAGTATAATTAATCCTTCGATTTGATAAGCTAATAATTCGTTTATATAATTCATTTCTTCATCTCTATTGTTATTTCCAACAAATACTAAAAATTTATACTTGTATTTTGGATAAGTATTAATAAGAGAATCTAAAATTTGAGAATAGTAATGTAAAAATAAATCAGGAATAATAATACCAATCATTTCTGTTTTACCATTAGCTAAACTTCTAGCAACTTTATTTTCTTTGTAGTCTAATTCAACTAAAGCATTTTCAATTTTTTTCTTAGATTCTTCAGTTAAAGAATCAGGATTATTGAAATATCTAGAGATAGTTGTTTTAGAAAAGTTTGTTTTTTTTGCTATATCGTTAAATGTAATTTTTTTCTTCATATGCACCTCACCTAAGTATATTATATCAAAAAAGGATTTCAAATGAAAATAAAATGCTTATAGAACATTGACATGTAATCGATAACATGATAATATTACCTTAAAATAACCGGTTATGTTACCGATTACTAAAACTAGGAGGGAATTATATAGGGAGACCTAAGATACATTTAACAGCACCGAGAAATTGGATTAATGATCCAAATGGATTTATTTATTATAAGGGAGAATATCATTTGTTTTATCAATATTTCCCATATGACAATGAGTCTTTTGAGTCATCACAAGTAAAAATATTTTCTGAAGATGGATATACATTTAATAATTTAGAAGATAAGAAAATAATTATAGAACCGATTATGGATGAAAAGTTAGGACATAGAACTCATACAAGAGATCCAAAAGTATGGAAATATAAAGATAGATATACGTTAATACTTGGGAGTAAGTTTATAGAAAGTGGTAGTGATAAGTTTACTGGAGAAGTTCTATTTTACACTAGTGAGGACGGCGAAAACTGGAGTTATAAAAATAGGTATTATGATAAAAAAATAGGAGATATGTGGGAATGTCCAGATTTATTTGAAGTCGATAATGAATATATATTAATTATGTCTCCGGAACATTTAATAAGTGATGGAAATAATTACACTAATAATACTGTTTACTCAATAGTTGGCTTTGATGAAGAATCCTGTGATATGAAGATTGATGATGAAGTAATGATCTTAGATGAGGGATTAGATTTATATGCAGCACAAACAAATATTGATAAATACGGAAATAGGATATTAGTTGGATGGATGCGTATGCCTAGTAAGCCTTCTAATGAAGAGTGGATAGGAATGATGACACTACCAAGAAAAATAACAGTTAGGAAAAATCAAGTGTATTTTAGTATACCTGACTATATCGATGATAAGTTTAATAAAAAAATAGATATAGGCAAATTTGATATAAATAATCCATGTAAAATAAATGTTACGTTAAAATCAGGAATTTCAGCTCTATTAGGAATTACTGAGCCAGCCGTATTTGGGGTAAATTTAAAATTAAAGTATCAATTTGTAGGTGCATTAATAGGTTCTGCCGTAGGTTCAGCATATGCTACATTTATGAAAGTATTATCATTATCTCAAGGGCCAGCTGGGTTACCTGGAGTTATAGTGATTAGACCAAAGTCTATGGTACAATATATGGTAACAATGGTTATTACATTTGTTACAGCAACTGTAGCAACAATTTTGCTATCCACGGTTTTTCAAAAGAAAGAGAATAGCACTAACTAGATAATTTAATAAATATATAAGGCTGTATCAAAAAGTTTATTATTTTTGGTATAGCTTTATTGTTTTGAATAGATAGTTTTAAATATATGTAAGATTGATAAACTAATAATTATATTATACTTGAAATATGTTTTATTAATATATATAATATTGAAGGAATTAGTATGGTGCTTTTAGTTTATAAATATAAATAGGCAAAAGTTAAAAGGGAATGTGATGAAATTTCACAACAGCCCCCACTACTGTGATAGAGGATGAAAGCTAAAATTATAAATTCCATTGAGATATTTTCTTGAGAAGGAGTTTAGTGAGTAAAGAGATTCTTAAGTCAGGAAACCTGCCATAACTTTAATAGTGTTTTTCTTTGGGAGGGAGAGAACAAAAAAGGAGAAAAAAATGAATAAATTATTTAAAAGGTTTGCAGCAATATCTTTATCCACTATGATTGCTTTTGGCTTAATTAGCTGTGGAAATAATGCAGAAAAAAAAGATAATACTGCAAATCAATCATCTCAAGTTGGAGAAGTAGTATATCCAGTAACTATAACAGATTCTTTTGGTAAAGAGGTAACTTTAGATAAGGAACCTAAAAAGATTATTTCTGTAGCACCTAACATAACAGAAATGATATATGAACTTGGAGCAGAAGGCAAACTTGTAGGAAGAACTGATTATTGTGATTATCCAAAAGAAGTAACAAATATTGAATCAATTGGTAATTTAATGACGCCAGATATTGAAAAAATAATAAGCTTAGAACCAGATTTAGTAATTACTTCAACTCATTTTGATAAGGAAAATACAGCTAAACTTGAAGCAGCTGGTATTAAGATTATAGGATTATATGAAGAACATGATGTTGATGGTGTTTACACTATGATGGAAACATTAGGAAAAGCTTTAAATAAACAAGATGAAGCAACTAAGGATGTAGCTGCAATGAAATCTACTATTAAAGAAGTAACTGATGCTGTTAAAGATTTAGAAGAACCTACAGTTTATTATGTAGTAGGATATGGAGAATATGGTGATTTCTCTGCACCAGAAAATACTTTTGCAGGAGAAATTATTAAATTAGCTGGTGGAGATAATATAGTACCAGCACAAGACAATTGGTCATATAGTTTAGAGGCACTTTTAGAAGCCGATCCTGAAATAATCATTATAGGTAATGGTATGAAGGATGGATTTGAGACAGCTGAAGGATATAAGGAGTTAACTGCTGTTAAAGAAGGAAAAGTATACGAAATAGATAATAACTTAATAGACCGTCAAGGCTATAGAAATGCAGAAGGAGTAATGACTTTAGCAAAGATATTCCATCCAGAAGCCTTTCAACAATAGGAGGAGCATATTTTGGAATCAAAGAAAGCAAGAAACTATATTTATATTAGCTTATTGTGCGTTTTTTTATTCCTATGTATAGTGGTTTCTGCATCAGTAGGATCATCATCTATTAATCCAATGGAAAGTTTAAAGCTTGTGCTTAATAAAATTCCTTTGATAAATAGAGTTATTGATACTACTGATATAAAGGAAATATATGAAGTAATTATTTGGAAGGTGCGCTTACCAAGAATTTTGCAAGCATCTCTTGTTGGAGGGGGGCTTGCAGTGGTAGGTTGCACCTTTCAAGCAGTATTTAGAAACTCTTTAGCAGATCCACATATATTAGGTATTTCATCAGGAGCATCATTAGGAGCAACAATTGCAATATTGTCAGGTTTAACACTTAATTTTTTAGGAATAGGTATTATTAGTGTATTTGCTTTTATTGGAGCAATAGCAACTGTAATGTTGGTATATAAAGTAGGTGGCTTAGGTGGAAAAATAATAACTACAAATCTTTTATTAACTGGTACAGCTATAGGAACAATGTTAAGTTCTGTTATTTCACTACTTATGATTTACAATAGAGATAATTTAGAAAAAGTTTATTTATGGACACTAGGCAGTTTTTCTTCTGCCAATTGGAGCAAAGTATTATTTATGTTTATAGTATCTTTAATATCCGTAGTAATATTATTTGTTTTCAGTAGGGATTTAAATGTAATTCTTACAGGTGATGAGGTGGCAGCAAGTTTAGGAATAGATACTGTAAAATTAAAAAATCTACTTATAATTTTTTGTGCTATATTAGTTGCAGCAAGTGTATCAGTAAGTGGAACTATTGGATTTGTAGGGCTTATTATTCCTCATTGCATGAGATTACTAGTAGGTTCAGATCATAGATTACTTTTACCATTTTCATATTTTGGTGGAGCTGCATTTATGATAATATGTGATACTATAGCTAGAACAATAGCTGCTCCTACAGAAATACCTGTAGGAGTAATAACAGCTGTTTTTGGAGCACCATATTTTATATATTTACTTTATCGTAATTCAAAGAATGGAAGAGTTTGAGGTGAAGTGAGATGACGGAAAATATTTTGTCAATTAGCAATTTAAGCTGGCAACCAAATAATGAAGAAAAATATATATTAAATGACATATCCAGTGATTTTAAAGAAGGTGGTTTTTATGGTATATTGGGACCTAATGGTTCAGGAAAGACTTCTTTAATAAAACATATTTTAAGATTTTTAGAAGTAAAAGAAGGAAATATTTCTTTAGATGAAAGAAACATAAATAAGTATTCAAGAAAAGAATTGGCAACAAATATTTCTTTTGTACCTCAAAATGTTAATATGGATGTAAATTTTTCTGTATATGATATTATTGCCATGGGGAGAACACCATATTTAAAAAGATTTCAAGATTTAACTATTGAAGATAAGGCAATTATACAACATGCTATGGAAATTACAAATTGTGCTTATTTAAAAGATAAGATATTTGCTAATTTAAGTGGAGGGGAATCACAAAGAGTATTAGTAGCTAGAGCTATAGTACAGGATACTAAATATTTAATATTAGATGAGCCTATTTCACATCTTGATATACGATATCAGATAGAATTGATGGAGACATTAAAAAGGCTTAATAATGAGGAAAATAAAACAATTATTGCAATCTTGCATGATTTAAATTTAAGTTCAGCATATTGCAAGGAGATAGTACTTATGAAAAATGGAAAAATTTTTTCTAAAGGAAAAGTAGAATCAGTACTTACTAAAGAAAATTTGAAGGCTGTATATGAAATGGATTTTGAAATTCAACATTTAACTAAAAGTAATCAATTATTTTTTGTACCCTTAGTATCTGGATTATTGAATAAATATAAATAAAGCATATGCTGTTAAAGTATATGTTTTTTTGTTATTTAGGGTATTTTGATTATAAAAAAATAGATATTAAGGCAAGATAATAATAAAGGAGGAATATATAATGGAAAATAATATGGCTATGGAATATCCAATGTTTTGTTATCAATGTGAACAAACATCAGGGGGAAAGGGATGCACTAAGATGGGTGTATGTGGGAAAACCCCTGAAGTAGCAAATCTACAAGATTTATTAATATTTCAATTAAAAGGAATAAGTTGTTATGCAAATGAACTTATAAAAAAGGGAGAAAATGTTGATAAATCAACAATAGCTTTTATTGAAGATTGTTTATTTACAACATTAACAAATGTTAATTTTGATGCAGATAATCATGTTAAGTTATTAAGAGAATCTCAAAAAATAAAAGATGATTTAAAAAAGAAGGTTGGTAAAATTAAAAATGATACAGCTCATGTAACTTATATATTAAGAGAAAGCAAAGCAGAAATGCTTGAAGATTCAAAAATTGCAGGAATTATGTATGATCAAGATTTAGATCCTGATATACGTTCATTAAGACAAACAATTGTATATGGATTAAAAGGTATAAGTGCTTATGGACATCAAGCAAGATATTTAGGTTATTACGATGATCAAGTAGATAATTTTTATGTAAGAGCTTTAGAAGCAACAACAGATGATAGTTTATCAGTAGAAGAGTTAATAAGATGGACTATGAGAACTGGTGATATGAGTATTGCTATAATGAAAAAGTTAGATGAAGCAAATAATAAAGTATATGAACAGCCTTCACCACATAAAGTAAATGTAAAGATTAAAAAGGGACCTTTTATTATAGTTTCTGGTCATGATTTAAGAGATTTAGAACAGCTATTAGAACAAACAGAAGGAAAAGGTATAAATATATATACCCATGGAGAAATGTTACCTTCACATGGTTATCCAGGATTAAAGAAATATAAACATTTAATTGGAAATTATGGAGGTGCATGGCAAGATCAACAAAAAGAATTTGATGGTATTCCTGGATGTATACTAATGACTACCAATTGTCTTATGAGACCAAGAGAAACATATAAAGATAGAATATTTACAACTAATGTTGTTGGATGGGATGGAGTTATAAATATACCAAAAGGAAAAGATGGTAAAAAAGATTTTACACCAATAATTGAAAAAGCATTAGAATTAGGTGGCTTTGAAGAAGACCAAGAACCACATGAAATTATTGTAGGTTTTGGTCATCATGCAACTTTAAGCAATGCAGAAGCTATTGTAGGAGCTGTAAAGGATGGAAAAATAAGACACTTCTTTTTAATAGGAGGTTGTGATGGGGCAAGACCAGGTAGAAATTATTATACTGAATTTGCAAAAAAGATACCAGATGATTGTATAATTCTTACTTTAGCATGTGGAAAATATAGATTCAATAAATTAGATTTTGGTGAAGTAGCAGGTTTACCTAGATTATTAGATGTAGGACAATGTAATGATGTTTATTCAGCAATTAGAATAGCTACAGCATTAGCAGATGCTTTTGGAACAGATGTAAATGGATTACCATTATCTTTAATAGTTTCATGGTATGAACAAAAAGCTGTAGCAGATCTTTTAGCATTGCTATCATTAGGAATTAAAGATATATATTTAGGACCAACACTTCCTGCTTTCTTTAGTCCTAATGTTCTTCAATATCTTATAGATACTTTTAATTTGCATTTAATAAGTACACCTGAAGATGATTTAAAAACTTGTTTGAAACAAGAGATATAAAAGAAATATAAGTTAGTTTGAAAATAATGTGTATTTTATATGAATATTATTTATATTTGTAACAAATGTTACTTAAAATAATTTAAAGTTGATGTATATTAATATTATAGTTTGAAGTAAAAAGTATTATGTAAGTTGATAGGAGAAGAGAAAATGAGTTTATTTTTAGGTAAAATACATTTTTGGTTATTTAATAAGGTATTATGGTTTGAAGGGTTAGAGGATGAAATTATAAAGTTAGCACAAGAAGAAGGATTAAATGTAAAAAAATTAAGTGTTGAAATTAATAATAAGTATGGACAAAAAACTGAAAATAAAAATTTAGAAGAAATAATAGATACAAGTAATATTCATGGATGGTTACAAAATAAAATTCATAGTGCAGAAGGAAGAATGGCAGCATGGACAAAAGCTATCTTAGAAAATAATGAAACTGCAATTGGAAAATTAGAAAATATATATGCTAATCAAGGAATAAAAGCAGCTAAAGAAGTAAAAGAAGAAAAAAATATTATAAGTGCTAAAGAAATATATGATAGCATTAATGATTATATTCTTGATGGTATGCCTTGTGACAGAGTTAATGAAGTTATAATAGCTGAAGAAGATAAAGTGCAATGGAAGAGAAGAATATGTGTACATAACGATATCTGGCAAAAAGAATCAATGGATGTATCTATATTTTATCAATTAAGAAATATATGGATAAAGGCATTTGTTCAAGAAGTAAATAGTCAATATGAGTATGTTAAAATAGATGAAACTACAATGGAAATAAAGAAAAAGCAATGAGGAAAAAACTATGAATGCTATAGAATTAATGAATGAAGAACATAAAAATATACTAAGAATGATTAAGGTTATAAGAAAGGTATGCTTCAATATAATGAATGGTACAGAAATTAATTATAAAGATTTAGAAGATATAATTGAATTCATTAGAAATTATGCCGATAGTCATCATCATAAAAAAGAAGAAGACATATTATTTAATAGAATTACTGAAAATTTAGGGCAATTAGGAGAAAAACTTGTGAAGCATGGAATGCTTGTAGAACATGATTATGGAAGACTTTATATAAGTAATTTAGTTGAATCTATTGAAAAGGTAAAAGGTGGCGATGAAGAAGCTAAGCTTGATATAATTGCTAATGCAATATCATATACCCATCTAATGGAAAGACATATTGATAAGGAAGATAGAGTAGTATATACTTTTGCAGAAAGAAATTTAAGCAAAGAAATATTAGAGAAAGTTAATAATGAGTGTTATAAATTTGAAGATGCTAATGAAGCTGTAAAAGATAAATATTTAAATATTTTAGGTAAATTAGAAGAAAAATATACTAAATAAATACAGTATAATAACTTAAAGCAACGGATAAGTATAAGTACTATCCGTTGTTTTTTAAACATTGAAAATTTATAGTAATTAAATTAAAACCTGAAATCTCTTTTACCATTATTTAATTTACTTAAATATTCAAGTACTATTTGCCTAACTTTTTCATTAGGTATCTTTTTTATTTCAGTAGCAATTACTTTTTCTCCATTTTCTTTTGTAAGAGGAGAAGCATAATCTTCTAAATATTCCTTTAAAGTAATAAGAGCATTTGGTAAACAGCAATTGGCTATTTGTCCATTTTTAACAAGGGTCATAAATCTATCACCAGTTCTTCCTTCTCTATAGCAGGCAGTGCAGAAGCTAGGGATATGTCCTATTTCTAATAGCCAATTGACAATTTCATCTAAAGTTCTGTCATCACTTATATCAAATTGAGCAGAACTTTCATATTTTTTTTCTTTAATGACATATCCTCCAACGCTTGTAGAAGAGCCACCACTTAATTGAGATACTCCAAGCTCTAAGACTTTTTCCCTAGTTTTTTGTGATTCTCTAGTGGAAACGATTAATCCAGTATAAGGTACTGCAATTCTCAAGACAGCAACTATCTTAGCAAATATTTCATCGGAAATTGCATTGGTAAATTCATGGGGATTTATATCATCAGCTGGTCTTATTCTTGGTACACTTATGGTATGTGGACCTATGCCTTTAACTGCTTCTAGGTGTTCAGCATGCATTAAAAGACCTACAAAATCATATCTATAAAGATTTAAGCCGAACAATACTCCACAGCCAACATCATCAATACCACCATCCATGGCTCTATCCATTGCTTCAGTATGATAATTATAATCATGTTTAGGACCAGTGGGATGTAATGCCTCATAAGCTTCTTTATTATAAGTTTCCTGGAATAATATATATGTTCCTATGCCAGCTTTTTTTAATTTTTTATAGTTTTCTACGGTGGTAGCAGCTATATTGACATTAACTCTTCTAATGGCTCCATTTTTATGTTTTATGCTATAAATTGTATTTATGCTTTCAAGTACATATTCTATAGGATTATTTATAGGATCTTCACCAGTTTCTAAGGCAAGTCTTTTATGGCCCATATCTTGTAGTGCAATTACTTCTTTTTCTATTTCCTTTTGAGTAAGTTTTTTTCTAGGAATATGTTTATTTTTGAAATGATATGGACAATATGTGCAGCCATTTACACAATAATTTGATAAATATAGAGGAGCAAACATTACAATTCTATTACCATAAAATTTTTCTTTAATTTCTTTGGCTAAACTATAAATTTTATTATTTTCCTCTTCTAAATTACATTCAAGAAGTACAGCAGCTTCTCTATGAGTAAGGCCAGTACAGTTTCTAGCTTTTTCAATGAGTTTATTAATTAATTGCTTATTGTTTTTATTTTTTTCTGCATATTTAAGTGTTTCAAGTATTTCATCATCATTTATGAATTCGGTAGCTTTATTTGATTTTACATTATACATATTCAAACATCTTCTTTCCTTAATAGTTTATTTAAAATCGTATCCTTTAATGTAGATTAATTTACTATATATTACATATAAGTAAATTTTAACATAAATAAATTCTTTTATCAAAATTTATAATTAATGATAAATTATTGAAGAAAATCTACCACATATATTTCATAAGGCTAATAATAAAGTTAAGCAGAAAGAAGAAGTAACATCACATTATGATATAGGAAATGATTTTTATAGCTTATGGGTATCAATGAAATTAAAGGCTTAAAATTATAAACTTTACTTTTGTATAAGTTAGCTAAGAATAAATTAAGTCATAGCATAAAGAAGAGTTGAATAATAATAAATATATAGGAGTAGAGCTGTAATTATGCGGTTCTTTAGCATTTTGGAGGGAATTATGGAATTTAAAGAGGATATTAGAAGGTTTAATGAAAAGCATAAGATGAATACAGTAAAGATTGGAGGAGGGGATTTTAATTATGTACTTTCAGGCAGCGGAGAGAAAAAGATTGTACTATTTACAGCAGGAAGTGGATTATATGAAGGGTTTTATCGACATATACAATTATTGGAAGAGAAGTATACTGTGGTAGCTTTTGATTATCCTGATGGGAAAAAGGATATTTACCATTTAGTTGATAGTATTGCAGAATTTTTAAAAAGTATAAATTTTAATAAATCTTATTTCATTGGGGAATCATTAGGTGGTTTAGTAGTAGAACTATTTATGAAAAAGTATCCCAAAATGATAGAGGGAGTAGTGCTTACTAATACAGGAACTATCACTAAAAATATTCCTAATACAATGAGAAAAGAAGTTGTTGATGGAATAAAATCTGCCATTAAGACTGTACAGATGACACCAGCATATATCTTAAAATCAGCATTGATAAAAAAATCATTGAAAAAGATTAAAGAAGATTTTGATGGAAGTATTGATAGCATATATGCCAAGGAATACGTAGGATACCTTATGGAAAGGGTAAGTAAGGAGAAAGCTATATATCTATGCAGTATTGCATTAGATTTTGCTGAAAATATCACTTTTGATAAGAATGACTTTAAGGATTTTGATGGAAGCATATGTATAATAAATACAAATGATGATGAGGTTTTTGATGAAAGAATTAAGGCTGAATTAAAGAAACTATTTGAAAATAACATTAGTAAAACAATAAAAAGTGGTGGACATGCATCATTTTTATTTAGGCCAGTAGAGTATGTAAAGATGCTAGAAGATATGATTATTTAAAAATTCATAATTAGTAAAAAGATATTAATAATTAGCAATAAGTTAGTTATTAATATCTTTTTTTATCACATTTTAAATAAAAAAATAATAGTATAATATGCGAACTCATTTTTGTTTACGAATATATATAGAATCATAATGTTTAATTATGAGAAAAAGATTGGATAATAATTTAAAAGCAAGGGCATAATAAAAAATAAAATTCCATTAAATTAATAATAACTTTCTATTATTATTGGGGGAAGGTTTTATGATTATAAATAACGGAATCAATGAGGAAACGATTCTTCATGTGTGGAATTGGTCATTTAAAACAATAAAAGAAAATATAAAGGAAATAGTCAATGCAGGATATACTTGGATACAGATATCGCCAGTTCAAGGGACTAAAGATAAAAGTCTAGTAGTAAAGGATTGGTGGATGTTATATCAACCAATTAATTTTAAGATAGGAAATTTTCAATTAGGAAGTAGAGAAGAGTTTATTGGAATGTGTGCAGAAGCTCATAGGTATGGATTAAAAGTAATGGTAGATGTAATATTAAACCATATGGCCAATAGAGGTGGAGGTAATGATAGCAATTTTCCACATGAAACAGTTGAATCATTTATAAGAGATGATATTAATTTTTGGCATGAAAGAAAAAAAGTAGAAGATTGGGATGATAGGTGGCAAGTTACTCACTGGTGTATAGGTCTTCCAGATTTAAACACATCTAACCATATGCTTCAAGACATAATTATTGATTTTTTAAATGATGTTATTGAATGTGGTGCAGATGGATTAAGATTTGATGCAGCTAAGCATATTGAACTACCTGAGGATCCAGGTGGAAGTGATTTTTGGCCAAGAGTAATAGGAGCATTAAAAAATAAAGAAAGATTACTTTTATATGGAGAAGTATTACAGTGTGGAGCATCAAATTATGAAAAATATATAAAATATATGAGATTATCAGCAGAAGGTTATAGTTATGCCATAAGGAAAACTGTTGGATATAAGTCAGAAAAAAATATTAATAACGCTAAAGAATATCAAGTACCTTATGGAGTTAATGGCTCAAATTTAGTGACGTGGATAGAATCTCATGATGATTATGCCAGTGATATTGAAAAAAGCTTTGAGTTAAGTCAGTGGCAGATAAAGATGGGATGGGCAATAATTGCTTCAAGAAGTGAATCAATACCATTATTTTTTAATAGGCCTAAAGGGAAAATATGGCTTGAAGGAACTATTGGAGAAGCAGGAAACGATTTCTGGAAGAGTAGTGAAATTGTTGCAATAAACAAGTTTAGGTTAAAGATGAAAGGAGAAAAGGAAAATATTATTACTTTAGGTAATAATCTGATGATTGTTGAAAGAGGTAATAAAGGTGTGATAATGATTAATATTGGTGGACATTATGATATAAATATATATACTAACTTAAAAGATGGCATATATAAGGATAAAATTTCCGATAAATTATTTTATGTAAGAGATGGGCGGTTAAATGGAACTGTTGAAGAAGGGAGAATATCAATAATATATCATGAATTAGAAGAAGATTTTATAGAAAAAGATATATATTATCTTCGTGATAATAAGGTATTTTTCACAAATCCTTTAAGATGGGATAAAGCAAGGGTATATATATATAAAGAAGGAAACTATAAATCTACAGAATTATCACCATGGCCAGGAAGAGAAATGTATAGAGAAGGAGAAAATTTATATAGCTATCCAATAGAAGATTATTGGATTAGTGGACGAGTGATATTTACTAATGGAAATACTCAGATACCAGAGTTTGCTAAAGAAGGGTTACCTATTTTAAAAAATAAATAAAATTTTATTTTAAGATATAACTTTATCTAAGTATATGGTCAGTGAAAAGATATGTACCTAGATAAAGTTATTTTTATATATACAGATTTAATAAAATGAAAAAGTTAAATTAAGTTGACATTGGTATTATGTTACTATAGAATTAATAAGTAAAATTTAATAAGTTTTTGTGGTTACATTTGTAATAATAGGGAATATGGTTAGAATCCATAGCAGCCCCCGCTACTGTAAAAGATACGAAACTCTACTTAATATATTATTTTATTAAGTAATGTCACTGAGGAATACTTGGGAAGGCAAGAGGAATAGATTTGAAGCTTTAAGTCAGGATCCCTGCCACAAAAATATAAGTGAATAATTTCGGTGGGAAATGAAAGCATATACTTTTTAATAACATATTGCAGATAAATAATTCATTAAATTAATGAATTATTTAATTTGTCTATGATTTAATTTATTTATTTAATATGTATTGCTTAAAAATCTCATATTTTATGGGATTTTTTTATTTGTAATACTTTAAAGATGATTAAAAAAAGAATACTAGCATTTCATAAGGATAATGAAATTATTTGCCATCAATTGAAAGGGGTAAAAGTATGAAAAAAATTAATGTAGGCAAAAAAGTATTGTCTATGCTACTAGTAGCTTTTTTATTAGTTACTAACTCTTTGGTTGTAGGTGCTACTCCAAGAAAAGAATCGGCATGGCCACAGTTTAGAGGAGAAACTTTAAATCCAGGAGTGACAGATAGTAAAACTCCAAGAAGTTCAGAAGAAATAGAGGAATCATGGGCTAAGAAAATGGGGACAGGCTGGAGCTTTAGTGATCCAATAGTTGTTGGTAGTTATGTTTACATAACAGATAGTTCAAATGTCAAAAAATTAGATAAGGAAACTGGAGATATTGTATTAGAAAAACCTTTAGCAGAAAGAATAGGATTTTTCTCAAGAATGGCTTATGGAGAAGGAAAGTTATTTGTTCCAGTTGGAGAAGGAAGAATACAATGTATTGATGCAAATACATTAGAGTCTCTTTGGATAACAAAAGTAAATCCATCAGACATGTCTTTACAAGCTATATCACCTGTTACTTATTATAATGGTTATGTTTATATGGGAGCAACAAGTGGTTCTGCTGATAAGGGAATTTTTTATGCAGTATCAGCTGAAGATGAAGATCCATCAGTTGGTGATGAAATAAAAGAGTATACTTGGACATATTCACCAAGTGAAGGGAAAAAAGGATACTACTGGAGTGGTGCTTCTATAATTGGAAACAGTATAGTTTTTGGTGGTGAAAGTGGACAAGTTGTAAGTCATAGCTTAACTACAGATGCTGTAATAGATACTTTAGAAATAAATGAAGCCATAAGAACATCAATTCATTATGATATAAAAACAGGTAGAATTTATATAGCAACTAAGGCAGGAAATATACATTCAGTGAAAGTTAATTCAGATGGTACTTTTGATAAATCATCTTTAATAACTAAAAAAATAGGTTCTGATATAACATCAAGTCCTGTTTCATATAATGGAAGAATATACGTAGCTGGTGGTGGTGCATTATCTGGAGCTGGATTCTCTGTATTAGATGCCAATAACCAATATTAACAACTGCATATGCTACAGCAGAAAATAACTATACAGTGTATTTATATTTATTTAATTATAAAAATCCAGATGATATATATGTGATTAAGGATTTCCAAGGTAATACAGAACCATCTTATGAAAAAGTAGCAACACCATCAAAACCACAATATAATTCATCATCTGCAGCAATAGATGAAGAGGGAAGTATATATTTTAAGAATGATTCAGGTTATTTATTTAAATTTATAAATAAAGTAAATGGTGCATTTGGTGTGGAAGATGTTATAGATATTATAAATAGATTACCTAATATTGAGAATATAACTTTAAATGATGAAATATCAATTAATGATGTAATGGAAAGATATAAAGATTTATCTGATGAAGATAAACTTATGGTTACTAATATTGATAAATTAAATTCAGCATTAGAAAAGATAAATGACTTAAAGGATGCTGATAAAGAAGTAGAAAGATTATTAGTTGAAATAAAAGAATTACCAGATGAAATAACATTAGAAGATAAAGCTAAAGTTAAAGAGTTATTTGATAGTTATGATAAATTATCAGAAGAGCATAAATTAAAGGTAACTAATGCAGATAAGTTAATTAATTCATATAAAACTATTATAAAATTAGAAGAAGCTGAAGCTATTAAAGATATGGAAGCTAAGATAGCTAAACTACCAGAGCTAAAAGATATTGTTTTAGATGAAGAAGAAAAAATAAATAATTTATATAAAGAGTTTACAAATTTATCAGAAGATGTACAAAATCAAGTTACAAATAAGGATAAGCTTATTGAAGCTAAGGAAAAGATAGATTATGTTAGAGGAGAAGTAACTTCAATAGAAAAAGATATTTGGGAAAAAATAAATCCTGAAAATATCACTTTAGAAAATAAAGATATAGTTTATGGATTAATATCAAGATATAATGCATTAGATGAAAGAGATAGAAAGTATGTAAATCACTTTGATGAAGTGTTAGATGCTAAAAAAGTAATTGATACATTAGAGAAAGCTGAAGAAAAAGTAGATGTAAAGCCTGAGGTTAAACCAGAAACAAAACCTGAAGTTAAATCAGAAGTTAATACTCAAACAAATTTACCAAAAACAGGTGGAGTAAATTCAGTAATATTAATATTTATTTCTGCAATAATATTAACTACTGGAACTATATTATTTTTAAAAAATAATAATTTAAGAAAAGAAATTAAAAAGTAATTTAAAATAAAATAGCTTGCACAATTGAATGTTTATTTAGAAAAGCTTAGTTGTGCAAGCATTTTTTTATTTAAGTAAATAAAATCTTAATAAAGATAATTTAATACTTTAATAAATATATTGGAGGCAATTATGAAAAATAAAAATGTTAAAATAGGAGCTATTATAATAGTTCTTATATTAGCAATTATAGTTTCAGGTGGATTTATGATAAAAAGTTATGAAAGTTCATTAACAACAAAACCTGAAGTTAATAAAAATAATGATTTAATAACTGATAAAACTATGGAAGATAATAGTTCTAATGGGGAAAGTAATGATGAAAATAATAAGTCAAAAGAAGAAGAAACGTCTATTAGTGATGGTGAACAATTAAAAAATGAAGAAAATATTAGTGAAGATAAAAAAGATAATTTATTAAGTGATGATAATATCAATGAAGTTAAGTTAGGAAGTAGTAATCCAGTAACAAATGAAGAGGAATCAAAAGTTACAGTAGAAAAAAAGCAAGAAGCAAATGGTAGTGCTGGTAGTACAAATGTTTCTCAAGAAAGTAAGCCAGAAATTAAACCAGAAAGTAATCAAGAACCAGTAAGTAAATATGTAACTATATCAATAACTTGTCATACTATTTTAAATAACTTAGATAAAGTTTCAGATAACAAAAAAGGAATAATACCGTCAAATGGTGTTATACTATCACAAAAGCAAGTTGAAATAAATGATGGTGATACAGTATTTGATGTGCTTTTAAGGGAAACAAGAAAACAAAGAATTCATATGGATTTTGTGGAATCTCCTGTATATGGAAGTGCATATATAAAGGGAATAAACAATATTTATGAATTTGATGCTGGGGAACTTAGTGGATGGATGTATAGTGTAAATGGTGTTTTCCCTAATTATGGATGTAGCATTTACAATTTAAATGATGGCGATGTTATTCAGTGGATGTATACTTGTGATTTAGGTAAAGATTTATAAAAATAATAAGGGAGTCAATAGAAACATGGATATAAAATCATATAATTCGTTTAGTGAATATCATCCATTAGTAAACTTTTTATATTTTACTGTAGTTATAATGTTTTCCATGATATTTCAACATCCAGTATTATTAGTAATATCTATTATATCTTCATTTAGTTATACAATAATACTTAATGGAATTAAAGCATTAAAATTTAATTTATATTTTTTATTGCCAATGCTTTTTATGGTAATAGCATTAAATCCATTATTTAGTCATCAAGGTATGACTATATTATTTTATATTGACAATAAACCTATAACATTTGAATCATTTATATATGGGATAGTTACAGCTATGGTGCTTGTAACAATGGTTATGTGGTTTAGTTCTTATAATAAGGTAATAACTTCAGATAAGATAATATATCTTTTTAGCAAAACAATTCCATCAATAGCATTATTAATTTCTATGACATTAAGTTTTGTTCCAAAGTTTAAAGTGCAATTAAAGAAAATAAGAATGTCTCAAAGAAATATAGGGCGTGATATTAATAATGGAAATTTTTATGAAAAGGCTAAACATGGATGTAGGATTATATCTATACTTATAATGTGGGCATTAGAAAATGGTGTTCAAACAGCTGATTCAATGAGGAGTAGGGGATATGGATTAAGAGGAAGAACTCACTTTTCGTTATACAAGATGGATAAAAGAGATAAATTAACTTTATCTATAATGGGAGTATTAATTGCAATTTGTATGTTGGGATATTTAGGTGGTAAAAATACAATGCAGTTTTATCCATATATACAAATGAAAAAAATAGAGGTAATAGATTATATTATATATTTAACATATATCATATTAGTTTTTTTCCCAATTATAATTGAAGTAGTGGAGGCATTAAGATGGAGATTATTAAAATCAAAGATTTAAGTTTTAGTTATCCAGATACTGAAAAGAAAGTATTAGATAAAATAAATATTAATATAAATGAAGGGGAATTTATTCTTTTAATTGGAGAATCAGGGTGTGGTAAAAGCACTCTTTTGAGACAATTAAAAAATGAAATACAACCATATGGCAAAGTGTTTGGGGAGATATTATATAAAGGGAAAAATATAAGAGAATTAGACCAAAGAAAATCTGCATCAGAAATAGGATTTGTTATGCAAAATCCAGATTATCAAATAGTTACAGATAAAGTGTGGCATGAGCTTGCTTTTGGGTTAGAAAGCTTAGGCATTGATTCACAAACAATAAGAAGAAGAGTTTCGGAAATGGCTAGTTTTTTTGGAATACAGACATGGTTTAGAAAAGATGTATCTGAATTAAGTGGTGGACAGAAACAATTATTGAATTTAGCAGCAATAATGTGTATGCAACCTGATATATTAATATTAGATGAACCTACATCTCAATTAGATCCTATAGTTGCAACAGAGTTTTTAGAAACTGTATATAAGATAAATAGAGAACTAGGTGTAACAGTTATACTTACAGAACATAGATTAGAGGAAGTATTTTCTATGGCTGATAAAGTGATTTTAATGGATGATGGCAAGGTTATAGGAAGTAAAAATGCAAATGAAATAGGTGATATAATATATAATAATGGTAATAAGCATTCTATGTTTTATTCTCTTCCTACACCAATTAAAGTTTATAAAGAATGTGATGGTGTTGGACAATCTCCTTTAACAATAAAAGAAGGAAGGGAATGGGTTAAAAAAACATTTAATAAAAAAAATACAATACTTAAAGCAGTATCAAGTGATTTAAAAGAGAATAATAAAAAAGAATCTGTTATTAAATTAAACAATGTATGGTTTAGGTATGATAAAACATCTCCAGATATATTAAGAGGTTTAAATTTAGAAGTTTATAAAAATGAAGTATTATGTATTCTTGGAGGAAATGGTACAGGGAAAAGCACTACTTTAGGTGTTATTTCAGGTAGTAATAGAGCATATAGAGGAAATGTTTATATTAATAAAAAAAAGATAGAAAAGTATAAATTATCAGAGTTATTTAATAATAATTTAGCAGTACTTCCTCAAGATCCACAAAGCTTGTTCGTAAAAAGTGTTTTGCAAGATGATTTAGAAGAGGTTTTAGATGGTACGAAACTATCTAAAAGTGAAAAGACTGAAAGAGTTAAGAATATTAGTGAACTACTAGGTATAGTTAATTTATTAAAAATGCATCCATATGATTTAAGTGGTGGAGAACAACAAAAAGCAGCATTAGCAAAGATATTATTACTAGAACCTAAAATATTAATATTAGATGAGCCTACGAAAGGGATAGATGGAAATTTTAAAAGAGAACTAGGAAATTTATTTAAAAGTTTAAAGAAAAGAGGCATGACCATTGTTATTGTAACTCATGATATTGAATTTGCTGCAGATAATTCGGATAGATGTTTAATGTTTTTTGATGGAGATATTTCATCAGAAGGTACACCAAGGGAGTTTTTCTGTGGCAATACATTTTATACAACCAGTGCTAATAAGATGTCGAGAGGTATTTTGCAAGATATATTAAAAGTTGAGGATATGGTAGATATATGGAATTATCAAAATTAAAGTCAGTAAAAGCATCAATTATAAGCATTTTATTAAGTTTTATAATTTTATTATTTGGGGTAAAGATAGGTGATAGGAATTATTGGTTTGTAAGCATGTCTTTAATTATTTTAGCTATATGGTTATTTTTTTCTTTATTTGAAAGTAGAAAACCAAGAGCTAGAGAGATAGTTCCAATTGCTGTAATGTCAGCAATTGCAGCAATTGGAAGGTTTGCTTTTGCAATGTTGCCACAGTTTAAACCAGTTGCAGCAATAGTTATAATAACAGGAATGTCCTTTGGACCAGAAGCAGGTTTTTTAACAGGAGCAGTATCGGCACTAGTATCAAATTTCTTTTTTGGGCAAGGTCCTTGGACTCCTTGGCAAATGTTTGCTTTTGGTGTACTAGGATTTCTTGCAGGGCTTTTATATAAATATAAAATTATAAAAAATAAATTATCAATTTGTATATTTGGAGGTATAGCAGGTTATTTATATGGATTTATAGTGAATTTATGGATTGTTTCTACACAATTAAATGATATTACTAAAGAAAGATTAATGACAATTTATATTTCAAGTATACCATTTGACACTATACATGCAGTTTCAACTATTTTATTTTTATTTATATTAGCAATGCCTATGAAAGAAAAAATGGAAAGATTAAAGATTAAATATGGATTGTTTAGATAGATGATAGAAGAGGAATTAATAATGAGTAAAATTTATATATCGCAACTTTTTAATGATAATGAAATAATTGATTTTCTTAAGGATAGGGATATAGGCCTGGAAATTATTGAATTTGGAATAGGAAGTGTATTAGATCAAGAGGATAATGGATTAAGTGATTATTGTAATAGAATGGGAGATACCATTAAAAAACGTTCTTTATCAATACATGGACCATTTTTAGATTTAAATCCTGCTAGTTATGATAGTTTGGTAAGAAACATTACAATGCTTAGATATAATCAAGTATATTCAGTTGCCAAGAAACTTGGAGCTGACAGAATAATTTACCATTCATGCTTTAATGAAAATATTTATTTTAAGGAATCATATGTTAATAACTCTATTGAGTTTTGGAAGGAATTTTTGAAAGATAAGGATGATACTATTAAGATACATATTGAAAATGTGTTAGAATCTAAAATGGATCATTTAATAGAACTTATTGATGCAGTAAATAATAAAAATTTAACATTATGCTTAGATATTGGACATGTAAATTGTTATGGAAAAGATAGTATAGAAACATGGATAAAAAGATGTGGGCATCGTATAGGTCATGTTCATTTACATAATAATGATGGAGTTAAGGATACTCATAATGGATTAAGTTGTGGAAATATTGATATTGATACTGTGCTTAATAGTATAAATAAGTATTGTAAAGATTCATCAATTACTATTGAGATTAATAATTATAATGAATTACATAATTCAATTAATATAGTAGAAAAGTTTTTCAATAACAATAAATAAAATCACTTACATAATTATATAAAATATTTTTAAAAAGGTATCTGAAATATTACTTTCAGATACCTTTTTATTTGGTAAAATAGGCTACGCCTATACTACCAGGACCAACATGTAGGCCAATTATAGGACCAATAGTGTCAATTTGTACCTCAACACCTAGTTTTTCTTTGATTTTTTCTGCTAAGTTAAGACCTTCATCGGGACAATTTATATGATGAACAATGACACCACCTAACTTTTTACCTTGTAAATCACTAATTAATGTATTAATAATAGTATCTATGGCTTTTTTCTTAGTTCTAACTTTAGTAAATACAGTGGTTTTTCCTTGACATACTGTTAGTATAGGTTTGATTTGAAAAAGCGTTCCTAAAAGAGCAGCGGCTCCACCGATTCTTCCACCTTTTTTTAGGTAGTCTAAGGTATCAGGTGTAAATAAAAATCTACTATTATTAATAACAGTATTACATACATTTAATACTTCTGCCATAGAATTTCCAGCAATGGCTGATTTAGCTGCTTCAATGGCTATGTATCCCATCTGCATACAGTTACTTCGGGAATCAACTATTTCTATTTGTGCATTTGGATATTTTTCTAAGAGCATATTTTTTATTAGGTTAGCACTAGATACAGTACCACTCATATCTGAAGAGATAAAAATACCAACTATAGAATTACCTTCTTTAATTATCTTTTCAAAAGTATTATATATTTCATCAGGAGATGGCTGAGAAGATGAAGGAATTTCAGTGCTTGATTTCATCTTTTGATAAAATGTTTCATTATCTAAATCTATTTCTCGTGTAGATACTCCGTTCATAATTACGTTAAGTGATACTACAGATATATCATATTTATCTATGAATTCCTTTGGTATATATGATGTACTGTCTGTAACAATTTTTATTGCCATATATAGTCCTCCTTATTATTCTTCTTTGATTATAATATTATAGCTCAAAAATTATTGGAAAAATTATTAATTATAAATAATTATCAGAAATTTAACATTAATCTTTCATAAGAATTATTAACAAATTTTCATATAATTATATTACATAAATGTTAAAAAATAAGTGGGAAATCGAATAAATAATAAAATAATGTTTAATAAACGAACATTATTTTATTTTTAGGAATATTATAAAATGTAATGCATATTCAAGGAGGCTAATATAAATGAATGGCTATGAACTTATAAGAAAGCTACAGAACAAGATGCAAGATTCTAATTTTGCTCAAAAGTTTAATAGATTAGCTCAAGAATTAAATAGTATTCCAGGATTACAACAAGAGATAATAAAAATAGCTCAAATGACTAATGAAAGAGAAAGGCAAAAAGCTATAAAAAAATTACCTGATAATGTAAAAAAATCTGTTGCTGAACTAATTCAGTTATTAAATAATTAAATATATATATATAAGCTCCCAAATATAGAGGAGCTTTTATTTTACTTAATACTTAATAAATATATATATATTTGTTAAGTAAAATACAAAGAGTAATTGAGTTACTTAGTGTAATAATATATAATAAGAATATATTTTTTATTTATATTAAATATACATATGATTTAAGGAGATATACAGATGAATATAGTTATAGTAGGAGCAGGAAAAGTAGGATATGCCTTGGCCAAATATCTTTCTATAGAAGGTGACAATGTTACTATAATAGATAATAATATTGTAGCTTTAGAGAGAATTAACAATAGTCTAGATGTAATGTGTGTTAAAGGAAATTGTACAAGTTTGAAAGTGCTTAATGAAGCAGAGGTTAAAGATGCTGATTTATTAATTTCTGTAACAAATAGTGATGAATTAAATATGCTTTGTTCTTTAGCTGCTAAAAAATTAGGTACTAAGTATACTATATCAAGAGTACGAAATCCAGAATATGATGAGGATATAACTTTATTATCAGAAGCTGTAGGTATTGATTTAGTAATTAATCCGGAAAAAGCTGCTGCTAATGAAATAGCAAAACTAATAAAGTTCCCATCAGTATGTAGTATAGATGATTTTTCCGAAGGAAAAGTAAATTTAATTGGATTTAAGATTGCTCATAATACAGACTTAGTAGGAAAGAGAATTTCCGAAATAGGTTCTATCAGAGGAAATGTATTATTTTGTGGAATTGAAAGAAATGATACAGTAATAATACCTAAAGGAGATTATGTTTTTCAAGTAGATGACAGAATATATGTTATTGGTGAGCATAAAGAAATTCAAGATTTCTTTAAGAGGTTGGGAAAATACGAAAAAAGAGTTAGGAACTCAATGATTATTGGCGGAGGTAAAATAAGTTACTACTTAGCTAAGAAAATCAATGAAGTAGGAGTAAGTTGTAAAATAATAGAAAAAAATATTAAGAAATGCGAAGAATTAACTGAATTGTTGCCAGATTCTATAATAATTAATGGAGATGGAATGGATCAGCAATTATTAATGTCTGAAAATTTAAGTGAGGTTAATAATTTTATTGCCTTAACCGATAGAGATGAAGATAATATAGTGGCTGCGTTGTTTGCGGCAAATAAGAGTGTTAATAACATTATTACTAAGGTTACAAGAGAAAATCATATTACTATAGCTGAAAGTGTAGGAATTAATTCAATAGTTAGTCCTAAACTTGCCACTGCTAATAAGATAATTAAATATGTCAGATCTCTTAAAGGTCAAAGAAAATATTTAATTGAAAATATGTATATGATTTGTAATGAAAAGGTTGAAGCAATAGAATTTATAGTTGATGAAAATACTAAAAATTTAAATAAAAAATTCAAGGATATAACATTATCTGATGATGTAATTTATGCAACAATAGTTAGGGATGATAAGATAATTATACCTACAGGAGATGATTGCTTAAAAATTAATGATAAAGTAATAGTTGTGTCACAAAATAAGAAATTTGAAGAGATAATCTTCGGAGGTGACAAATAGCATGAATTATAGAGTAGTATTAAAACTACTGGGTAATGTATTGAAATATGAAATATTTCTTTTAATTATTCCATTATTGGTAGCTCTATATTATGGCGATGGAGATGCCTTATCGTTTTTAATAACAATTGGTCTTATGGTACCTTTAATGATTTACTTATGTAAGATTAGAATTGATAAGAAAGAGATATATGCAAAAGAGGGATTTTTAACAGTAGGATTAGCATGGATATTGATTTCAGTGGTAGGTGCCCTTCCTTTTGTAATCAGTGGAGCAATACCTTCGTTTATTGATGCTTTCTTTGAAACATCATCAGGTTTTACTACAACAGGAGCTTCCATATTAACAGAAATTGAATCACTTCCAAGAGGAATATTGTTTTGGCGAAGCTTTACACATTGGATTGGAGGAATGGGATTTTTAATATTCATATTAGCAGTAATACCTTCATTATCAACTAATACAATATTTTTATTAAAAGCAGAAAGTCCAGGACCTAACCCAGGAAAAATTGTTCCAAAGATACGAGAAACAGCAAAAATATTATATATGATTTATTTTGTAATGACAGTGATAGAAACTATCCTACTTATGGTGGCAGGATTATCATTATATGATGCTTTGATTCATGCATTAGGAACTGCAGGGACAGGTGGGTTTTCTAATATGAATAGAAGTGTTGCATCATTTAATAATCCAGCAGTGGAATGGATCATAACAATATTTATGTTGCTATTTGGAGTTAACTTTGCACTTTATTTCCAAATGTTTAAAGGGGATTTTAAAAGTGTATTTAAATCTGAAGAACTTAGATATTATATTTTAATGATAGTGGTATCAATTGTCCTTATTACAATAAACATACTTGATTTTAATGGAGGTAATATTGGACTTTCTATTAGAGATTCATCATTCCAAGTTGCTTCAGTAATAACTACTACTGGATATGCCACAACAGATTTTAATTTATGGCCTACCTTTAGTAAAATAATATTAACGTTATTAATGTTTGCAGGTGCTATGGCAGGGTCAACAGGTGGAGGAATTAAAACCGTAAGAATAGTCTTAATTCTTAAAGCTATTAAAAGAGAAATAGATAAAATACTACATCCAAAGAGAATACAAAGAGTAAAAATGGATGGTAAAGTAGTTGAAGAAGAAGTGGTTTTAGGTGTACTATTATTTATTGGAGCGTATATAGTCATATCATTAATTGCTATTTTTATAGTAGCTTTAGATGGATTTGATTTAGTAACAACTACAACATCAGTTATTGCGACTATAAGTAACATAGGTCCAGGATTTGAAATGGTAGGAGCTACAGGTAATTTTGCAGCTTTTTCACCTTTAAGTAAGATTGTTTTATCGTTCTGTATGCTAGCAGGAAGGTTAGAAATATATCCAATGTTAATTTTATTTAGCCCATCAATTTGGAGAAAAAAATACTAATGTAATAAAGAATCACACAGTTTTTTGGCTGTGTGATTTTTTATGTGTAAAGGGCTGTTTCTCTATATTCCAGTGGGGTCATATTGGTATATTTCTTGAAGATAGTACTGTAGTAACTTTGATTATTGAAACCTACTTCTAAAGATATATCCAGTAAAGTCATATTAGTATTTTCTAATAAGTTCTTACTTTTTTCTATCTTGTAATTATTTAAATAGTTAATAAAGGTTTGACCTGTTTCCTTTTTAAACATATAGCAGAAATAACATTTGTTTATTTTGAATTTATCACAAATATCATCAATTGTAATTTGCTTGGAGTAGTTTTTATGTATATAATCCAGTGATTCTTTGATTATTGGTGATACATCAGAAATTTTTTCACAGGAGCATGTATTCTTATATGATAAAAATAACTTAAGGAGCTTAATAAAGTAAGTAAGGCCTTTTTCACAATTAATATAATAAAAAGTATTATCTTCCTCTAATTGGATAGTGTAAGGACCAAGTAAAAGAAAAGTAGCAGAGTTCTTATTGTTGTTGGCAAAAGGAATTGCTACTATTTTTAAATGTTCAGAGATAATTTCTTGTGGTGAATTTAAATCATTTTTAATAATCTTATCTACAATATTTAAATTAAGTAATGTAAACTTTGATAATTTATTTAAATTACGCTCATAAAGAAAATTTGAATTTAAATCTATAATTGAAAGAGGAACATTACAGCAATTAAAAAAATTATCTAATTTAGTATATAAAGCAGTCATTTTATACCTCCATAGTTAAAAATATATAAAATAAAATATAAATATCCTTAAAAACATTCATAAAAAGATATGTTATTATATTAAGGGTGAATGAGAATCAATTTCAATTATCGCAGAAAATAATAAAATGTCAATATTTAATAAAAAATAAATATACTACTAGGACATAGGGGGATAAGGAATGTTAAGGAAGAAAATATGTAAGCTATTATCAGTAATAATGATTGCTACATCAGTATTTGGAGCTGTTACTCCAGTGGTAAAGGCTGATGTAATAAATGAAACAATTTTAAAAAATGAAAAACAATTGCAAAGTGGAAGATATACTGTAAAAAATACTACTAAGTATGTAGAAGAAGGTAATACTACAGGCGAAGGTATGGCTAGAAAAGTACTAAAGGAAGATTCAAAAATAGTAGTTAAAGATGATAAAGTATTATTAACGATGTATTTTGATGAAGAAATGTTTAAAATGCTAAGTGATATAAAAGCATCTATGGATGAAGGAGAATTAATATCTGAGGTTAATAATGATGAAAAATCAGTTACCATGGAAGTACCATCTGTGAATTCAAAGGTGAAGGTTGATGTTACAGTTAGTGTAATGGGAAGAAAGGTATCTTTTTATGTAGAAAATAATATTGATACCTTAACATTAGAAGAAGCTTTTAAGGAAGAAACAGGTGCTGTTGTTTTAGAAGATGGTAAATATAAAGCAAGTAATATTACAAGATACTATACAGATAGTGAACATGGAAATTCATCTGCAAGAAGAGCTATTGAAAGCGAAACTTTAATAAAGGTTGAAAATGGAAAAACTTACTTAACAATTACTTTTTCATCTATGTATTCTATGTTAGAAAATATTTCTGTTTCTTTAGATGGAAAAAAACTAGATATAGTTGAAGATTCAAATGCAAGAACAGTTACTTTTGAAGTTCCATCAGTAGATACAGAAGTGTTATTAGGAATGAATATAAAAGGAATGAATCATGCAGTTGATTTCTATGTGATTAATGATATGGATACATTGGCAAAGATAAGTGAGGAGACAGATAATCCAGCAGAAGATGACAAGAATGACACAGTACCAGAAGTGCCTGAAACTCCAGAAGTTAAACCAGAAACTACACCAGACTCAGGAAATAATGGGGAAGGTTCAGAGACAATACCAGGAACTAAGGTATACACAATAGAAAATCAGGTATATCATGAAAATGCTACTGGTATGACAATGGCAAGACAATATTTAAATACTACTTCCAAGGTGGAGGATGTTAATGGTAAGCGTTATGTAACAATGACTTTTACAGGTGTTGAATACATGAATAATCATCAAATATATGTAAATGGCAACAAAGTTGAAGCTGAGGTTGTTGAAAGTACTTCAAGTAAGATAGCTTTAAGATTTGCTGTAGAAAGCCTAAGTGATTCAATTAAAGTTGGAACTTATGTAATTCCAATGGGTAGAAATATTGAATTTGATGTAAAGTTATTGGAAGATACTCTTACATTAGTTAATGGAAATATTGAAGAAGATAAAAACAAAGATAATACAAATAATCAATCTAATAATAATTCATCTTTAGTAAATAATGGGACAAGCAGTTCTAATAATAATGCTACTAATAAAGTAGAAGAAGAGAAAAATGTTAAAGAAAATGTAAAAGTTAAAGTTTATAATGTGCAAAATAATGTTACTCATGATAATGCAACAGGAGTAGCTATGGCAAGAAAATATTTAAACAGTGATACAGAAATAAAAGAGATAAATGGTAAGTATTATGTAACATTAACATTTACAGGAACTGAATTCATGCAAAATCATGAAGTTTATGTAAATGGTAGCAAAGTAAGTCACAGTATAGTATCAAGTACTAGTGATTCAGTATCAATTAGATTTAACATTGCAAGCTTAAATGATGCAATATCAGTTAAAACTTATGTTGTACCAATGGCAAGAAATGTTGAATTTGGTGTGGAATTATTATTAGATACTATGACTTTAGTTAATGAGTATACTATAGAAGCTGATTCACTTCCAGAAACAGGAGCAGCAACATCATCAGCATTAGCATTATCTATAGGATTAATGGCCATTGGTTCAGGAGCGGCTTTAAGAAAAAAAGTTAAATAGAAAAAGATTAAAATGGGCTGTAAAGGCCCATTTTCAGCGTAAAGGATAAGGTGGGAAAAAAATGAAAATAATTAATAAGATAAAGATTTTAATAATGATTATTCTATCAATAGTAGTTATGGGAAATATCAATATTTATACGGTATTTGCAGAAGAAAAGATAGCAAGTGGAATATATGAAGTTTCTAATGAAGTGTATCATGATAATGAAATTGGTATGTCTATGGCTAGAAGTTATTTAAAAGATACCATGACTATAAAAATTACAAAAAATGAAGTTTTATATACTATTGGTTTTACAGGAACTGATTATATGGAAAATTATAGAGTGAAGGTCAATGATGTTGAAGTGCCAGTAGAAAGAGTTGATGGAGATGGAATAGTAACATTGAAAGTATCTGCAACTTCATTAAGTGATGAATTAAAAGCATGTATATATGTAGGTCCAATGGGAAGAGACGTAGAGTTTGGAATAATACCAAAATTAGAAACAATGTCATTAATTGAATCTATTGAAGAAGAAAGTACAGAAGAAACTACTGAAAATAGTGCTATTGAAGAAATACAAGATAATGAAATAATGCCTATAAGTGAAAATAATAATACAGAAGAAAATAATAGTAATAAAGTAATTTTATTTGGTGGAGTAGCAATATTAGTGATTGGTATAGTTTGTACTATAATGTTAAAAAGAAAAAAGTAAGACTGGAGAATTAATATGAAATTTAAGAATATATTAAGAATGTTAATGGTAACAATGCTTTCTGCAACAATGATAGGTTGTAGTAATGACAAAAAAGATGTTGTTGTTAACAATGATGAAGATGTTGTAGTAGCTACTTCCGTAGCAGTAACAGAAATTTTAGATGCTTTAGGAGTAAAAGTATCAGGAGTTCCTACCACTTCATATGAACTACCAGAAAGTACAAAGGAGGCAGTAGAAGTTGGTAATCCAATGAGTCCTGATTTAGAAATAATAAAGTCATTAAATCCGTCGGTGGTAGTGTCTGTTGATACATTAGGAGCAGATTATGAAAAGCTATTTACAGATAACAATATACCAAGTGAATTTGTTTCATTATCAAGCTTGGAAGGATTAAAAGAGACAGTTAGTAATTTAGGAAATAAATTTAATAAGCAGGCTGAGGCAGAAGCTATACTTAAAGAACTAAATACTAAGGAAGAAGAAATGGCTTCAATAAGTGAAAAAGAAAAACCTAATATACTTATTTTATTTGCAGCACCAGGTTCAACAATGATTGCCACTGAAAAATCTTATATAGGAAATTTAGTTAAAATTGTGGGAGGAAAGAACATTATTGAGGATACTTCTTTAGCGTATGTAACATATAGTAAGGAAGAAATAGCAAAGTTAAATCCAGATAAAATCCTTGTAATGATGCATGCACTTCCAGAGCAAACTAAGGCAGCTTTAGAAACTGAAATGGCTACTGATTCATCATGGCAAAATATTGAGGCTGTAAGAAATGGTAAAGTTGAATATCTAGATAATACTTATTTTGGTATGAGTGCTAATTTAAAAGTAATTGAAGGTTTAGACATGCTATATGATATAGTGCATAATAAAGGTGAATAGAAAATGAAGATGTTGAATAAAAAAACGAAAATAGTTTTTACAGTTTCTTTGCTTTTAGTATTATTGGCTACTATATTAATATCTTTAAAATTAGGAAGTATTGATATAAGCTTTACGGAGTTAATTAAGGGAATATTCACCGGTGATAGCACTGGTAATATAGGAATTATAAAGGATTTAAGAATGCCAAGAGTAATCATTGCAGTACTTATTGGGGCAAATTTAGCTATTTCAGGTGTGCTTTTGCAAGCAGTTATTAGAAACCCTTTAGCTGATCCCTATATTACAGGTATTTCATCTGGAGCTTGTGCTGTAACAGTTTTCTTTATGGTATTTGTACCAAGTGTAACAACATTAAGGCCTGTATTTGGTTTTTTTGGAGGCCTTATCTGTTGTGCCATAGTTTATTTAATGGCTTATAAAAAAGGACTTTTACCTATAAGAATAGTTCTAGCAGGAGCAGCTTGTAATGCTCTACTAGGTGGACTATCATCAATGTTTACCATAAGTGCAGGACTTGGAGCTAGCAATATACAAAAGTGGATTATGGGAAGTTTAGCCACAGTTACATGGGATAATGTATATATGTTATTGCCATATTCAATTATAGGAATAATCTTATCAATATGTGTAAGCAAAATATGTAATGTACTTGTACTAGGAAGTAAGAATGCTAAGAGCTTAGGATTTAATAGTGATTTATATATGATTATAGTAACTTTAATTGCCGTATTTTTGGCAAGTATCTCAACGGCTATTGGAGGAGTGATTTCTTTTGTAGGATTAGTTGTACCTCATATATGTAGGATAATAGTAGGATCTAATCATAAGTATCTAATACCATGCAGTGGAATATTAGGAGCATTTTTGGTGCTTTTTGCTGATACTATAGGAAGAGTTGTTATGAAACCTTATGAAATACCTGTGGGAGTAGTTACCTGTATAATAGGGGCACCATTTTTCTTATATCTTTTAAGAAGGAGTGACTTAAAATGATAAAAGTAAATAAATTATCGTTTAGTTATGATAAGAAGAAAAAATTTATTAAAGATTTAAGCTTTAATATTGAAAAAGGAAAAATTACTACTATACTTGGTCCAAATGGTAGTGGAAAGTCTACAGTATTAAGTTTATTATGTGGTTTAAATAAGATTTCATCTGGAGAGATTATCATTAATGATAAAGATATTAAGAGTATGAAATATAAAGATATAGCTAAGGAAATTGCTACTGTACACCAGCAAAATACTGTGCCAGATGACATAACAGTAAAAGAGCTTATCGCATATGGTAGAATGCCACATAAGAAATATTTTGCAAAAAATTCTCATGATGATGAAGAAATAGTAAAGTGGGCAATTGAGAGAACAGGATTAGAACCATTAAAAGATAAGGAAGTCATGAGTATGTCAGGTGGAGAAAGACAAAGAGTTTTTATAGCCATGGCTTTAGCTCAAAAAAGTAAGATATTATTTTTAGATGAGCCTACTACATATTTAGATATTTATCATCAAATAGAATTGTTGGAGCTTATAAAGGAATTAAAGGAAGAAGAGGGATTGACTATAGTAATGGTATTGCATGATATAAATCAAGCTTTAATATATAGTGATAACATTATAGTTATGAAAAATGGGAAGCTTATTAAAAGTGGAAAAGCAAGTGCAGTAATAAGTATGAATTTGTTAAATGATGTTTATAATATAGGTGGATTCTTAAGTACTCAAAAAAATAATCTGTACTTTGTACCAATGAAAAAGGAACTTCAAAAATAAATTTAATACTATTTTGGTTTTGTACGATAATTAAGATGAATAATATAATAGGAGGAATAATATGGATATAGCAGCATTATCAATTGGTATGAGTCAAAGTGCAGTAAATACTGCAACATCAATGGCTTTGCTTAAGATGCAGATGAATACAGATCAAGAAGTTTCTAATAATTTATTAGAAATTGCTCAAACTATGGCTGTTGAACCAGGAAAAGGAATAAGTTTAGACCAATATGTTTAGGAAAACTGTGGCATTTTATGTCACAGTTTTTAATTTTATTTGGTAAATTTTATTGCATAAAATATAAAAATAAAGTATACTTTGTATTAATACTAATAATACAAAGAGGTGGTAAAATGATTTTGAAATTAGATATGTCCAGTAATATACCTATTTATGTTCAATTAAGGAATGAAATAGTTATGGGAATAGGTCGTGGTGAATTAAAGAGTGGAGAAAAACTTCCAACTGTAAGGCAAATGGCAGAAGATATAGGTGTTAATATGATGACTGTAACTAAAGCATATAACATTTTAAAAAATGAGGGCTTTATTGAAATTGATAGAAGACATGGTGCTAAAATCAAGCCTGTATTAGATAAATCATTAGAGTTTAGAGAGAAAATAGAAAGTGAGCTGGAGATACTTATAGCTGAATCAGGAGTAAAGGGAATTAGTAAAGAAGAGTTTATGAAGTTATGCGAAACTGTATATAATACAATGAATGGACTTCAGCTGGAAAGAGGTAGGAGGTAGTTATGAATTTAGTAATGCTAATTACATCATTAGTAATTATAGTAGTATATTACTGGCAGGCACAAAGTGCAGTAAAGCCCAATAAAAACATTATATTAGGTGTAACGATTCCTCCATTAGAATTAAGCAACATTGAAATAACAGATGTTACAAAAGAGTTTATGTATAATATGAAAATATTATCGGTATTATCAATTGTTATTTATTTTCCTCTGATGTTTATGAAAACAGTATGGCTGTTAATTGGATGGTTTTTATGGTTTTCATTATTTTGCTATATTTATTATAAGCTGATTTGTAAGTTTAATGGTAAATTAAAAGAAGTCAAAAGAAAAAATGATTGGCTTTTACCTAATAATCATATTTTAAATATAGATACAGAGCTTACTAAAGCAAAGAGCAAGATGCCTATATCTAAATGGTGGTTCCTTATAGCTTTATTTATAGGAATAAGTCCTTTTATATTAAATATAATTAATAAAAATGAATATTTTAGTACAGCAGTTATATGTACAGGTAGTTCAATAGTTGGAACTCTTATTCTTTTCATAATATATATGATCTATGTAAAAGGCAGAACTATTGTTTATTGTGATGAAAGTAAAATAAATATTGCTTGCAATAAGGTTTATAAGAGAACTTGGAGTATTATTTATACATCATTAGCAATATTACAAAGTATTACCAATACAACTCTATATGTTTTTATGTTATTGCCAAGAGTAAATGAAAATGTCTTTTTAATTGCCATAACTTTACCAGTTATTATAGTTGTTTTAGGAATAGTTTATGGTAATAGACGAATTATTAATATGCAAAATCAGCTTATTTCAGTTGCTGAAAATCCTATCTATGTAGATAGTGATGAATATTGGATTAATGGAATGAGTTATAAAAATCCATATGATAATAGAGTTGTTGTAGAGCCTAGAATTGGAACAAAGCCAGTTTATAATTTAGCAACTAAAAAGGGAAGGTTAATAACTTATGGTACTAATATTTTTGTAGCAGTAAGTGTATTAACTATTATATTAATGATGTTATATTTTGGATTATATGGATTTAATATGAAAATTATTGATAACAGTGTGAAGATAAATGCACCACTATATGGTATTGAATTTAATGTGGAAGACATTGAAAAAGTTGAAATAGTAGATAAGCTTAAAGTGAAATTAAGGATAAATGGAATAGGAATGGATGAGTATTCTGTTGGTAATTTCAACGTAGAAGGTTATGGAAAGTGTAAGCTTTATATTTATAATGATGTTAAACCTTATATATTAATTAAAAGTAATGATGAAATAATTTTTATTAATGGTGAAAATGAGGAAGAAACATTAAGATATTATAATGAATTTATTGCAGTGATAAATAAGAAGTATTGATTTTCTAAGATAAAAAAATAGAAATTCAAAGGAGATTTTTTATTTTAATGCACAAAAGTATGGTAATACTATAAATAGTAAATATTAAAAAGGAGACTAGTTCTAATGAGTTTTGAAGATGAGTTAAGAGATATTGGAGTTAAATATAACATTGATTCAATTGGGATTTTTGGTAGCAGAGCCAGAGGTGATTTTAGAGAAGATTCTGATTATGATATTTTTATCATTGGAGAAATTTCTTTGAGTGATGAGTTGAAGTTAGAAGAAGAAATATCTGATATTTTAAAACAAGATGTAGATGTAATTAAATTAGATAAAGATACAGATAGAATATTAGCGAAAAATATTATAAATGAAGCTCATGTGATATATAGTAAAAATAATTCTTTTGAAAAATTTTTTAAAGAAATTGAAAATTTTTTTATAGAAAATAGTGATTTTATTTATTTAAGGAAGAGGGATTTATTTGATTAATAGAGATAGAGTTTTAAAGCTATTAAGGGATTTTAAAGAGTGGGAAGAGGATTTTAAATTAGCCAGTATCAAATTGGAAGAATGTGAAGATGCAGATATAAAGAAACTTTTATATCATAGTATTAGGGCATATTTTTTAGATTTTCATATATTATGTGAAGATTATATATCAATTAGCTTAAAGACACTAAAAAAGTTTAAGGTTGACATATCGGCAATTGAAGGAATGGAGGTAATAGTATCTTCAGAAAAAATTAGTAAGGAATTATTAGATTTTTATAGTACTTCAAGAAGGTTAAGAAATAGATTGGCACATAGATATAAGGTTCCTAAAGATGAAGTAATCTATTTAAATTTAAAAGAAAATATAAAATTTATTAGAGAGCTTGAGGAAGCAATTAAAGAATTAGATAAAGAATAAAGTTAAAATCAGTAACAGTGTAAGTTGCTGATTTTTTTCTGTAAAATACCATGATGATATGTTAATATATAACATAAAAGACATATAAAGTAATATGAAGAAGTGAAATATAATTTGACTATAGAAAAGGGGAAGAGAAATGAGAGAAAATATTTTTGTAAAAACACATGGATTGGGAAATGAATATATAGTTTTAGATAGTGATAGTATAAATTTTCAATTAACAGAAAAGGCTATAAAAAGGATTTGTAATGTTAATTTTGGAATAGGTTCTGATGGAATTCTTTTAAAAGTTCCATCAGATAAAGCAGATTTTGGTCTTAAAATATATAATCCAGATGGCTCAGAAGCTGAAAAGAGTGGTAATGGATTAAGAATATTTTGCAAGTATATTTATGATTATAACTTTACAGAAAATAGACAGTTTACTGTTGAAACTAAAGGTGGATTAGTTAATGCTGATATTGTGGAAGTTACTGAAGCTGGAAAAGCTAAACTTATTACAGTAGATATGGGGCAAGCAATATTTAATTCAAAGAAAATTCCAACAAGATTTAATTCTGAAGATTCCATAGGTAAAAAACTTATGGCAAATGGAAAAGAATTTGAAGTTAATTGTGTATCTATGGGAAATCCTCATTGTGTAGTCTTAAAGGAGCAATTAAGTATAGATGAAATTAAAGAATATGGTAAATACTTAGAACGTCATCAAATGTTTCCTAACAGAATTAATGTTCAATTTGCTAAGATTATTTCAAGAAGTGAAGCAGAAATTCTTATTTGGGAAAGAGGAGCTGAATTTACTTTAGCATCTGGGACTTCTTGTTGTGCAGTAGCTTGTATTTTAAGAAAAAGAAATCTTATTGATAATAAGGTGAAAATTAAAATGCTTGGAGGAGCAACTATTTAGTTGTTAAAAATATATACAAATATGTTTAGTTGTGAACAAATGTGTTTAATATATTTTTAATATAAAAAGCTCCCCATGTTTATAAAGAGCATGGAGTGATAGGAAATACCTATCCAAAACTACTTGAATTGCTGGAAGTTCCTAAAGCTAACTAAACCACAACGTAAACATGAAATAAAGTTAAGCGTGAAGGTTACGAAAGTAGAAAAAATTAGTTAGATGGCATAAGGTTAAATCCTAAGTGCTTATACAATGGATAATCAGCAGGTAAGCCTCCAATAGAGGAAACTTCAACGACTATTCCGTAAAGGAAGTACATCTAAGTGGATGGAAGTGGGTAGCACCTTTTAAAAAGGTGGTGATATAGTCTGTGCTTATGTGAAAGCATAAGAAGTTCATAAGAGAACTGGTATGGAGTAACGAACCATATTGAACATGCTAAAAATATGCTAACTGTATATATTTTTATTTATTCAAATAACGATGATGAAAATTTCTAAGAATGAATAATTTATATATTTTTAATTAAAAAATACTATTTATTAAAATACAATGTCACCTCTTAAAAGGGAATATATCATAAGAATAAAGAAGTTATAACAGTGGTATAACTAAAATATGGAGATATGGAAGGAGGTGAAAAAGTGAAAAAGTCAATAAAAATAAGATTATTACCAACAGAAGAACAAGAAGTATTAATGTTAAAAAGTAGTGGTTGTAGCAGATTTGCTTATAATTGGGCTTTGAATAAGTGTAATGAAAAATATAATAATAATGAAAAATATTCAATAGCAAATATAAGAAAAGAATTTACTAAGCTAAAGAAAGAAGAAAAGTTTAAATGGCTAAATGAAGTTTCTAGTAAGGTAACACAAGAATCTATTAGAAATTTAGATAAAGCATTTAAAAGTTTCTTTAATAAACAATCTAAGTATCCTAAATTTAAAACTAAAAGAAAATCAAAACAATCTTTTTATGTTAGATGTGATAGTTTATATTTCACAGATGATATGTGCAACATTGAAAAGATAGGAAAAGTAAGATTTAAAACTAATTATAGTATTCCTAAAAACTGTAAGTATAGTAACCCTTACTGTAGTTATAATGGAAGGTGTTGGGTTTTAAGTTTTAGTGTTGAAGTAGAAGAAAACCAAACTGCTTTAAATGAAGATTTATCAATAGGAATAGATTTAGGGGTAAAAGATTTAGCTACTTGTTCTAATGGTGATGTATTTAAAAATATAAACAAAACAAAAAGAATTAAAAATTTAAAAAGTAAATTAAAACACTTGCAACGTAGTATTAGCAGAAAATATGAAGATAATAAACAAGGAAGTAAATTTGTTAAAACTAATAATATTATTAAATTAGAAAAACAAGTGAAGCAAATTTATAGAAAGTTATCTAATATAAGAAATAATTATATACATCAAACTACTAATAAAATAATAAAGCATTACCCATATAGAATTGTAATAGAAGATTTAAATGTTAGTGGAATGATGAAGAATAAGCATTTATCTAAGGCAATAGCAGAACAAGGATTTTATGAGTTTATGAGACAAATTAAATATAAATGTGAATTTAATGGAATTGAATTTATTCAAGTAGATAGATTTTATCCATCAAGTAAAACTTGTTCATGTTGTGGATTTATAAAAAAAGATTTAAAACTTAATGATAGAAATTATAAATGTGATAAATGTGGTTTAGAAATAGATAGAGATTATAATGCAAGTATTAATTTAAGTAATTATTCTAGAGCCTAAAATGTTGAGAGGCTTTGGTCTTAGGGATTTTGGTGTATCCTTAAATGCTATGGAGTGTTATACAAACTAAAGTAGCTTAGGCAAAATAGGACACAACGAAGTAGTGAATAAATAAAAATATACACATTTAAGTATATTTTTAGCACCAGAGCTTACAATTGAGATTGATGATGACTTTAATGTAAGAATGACTGGAGAAGTTAGACAAATAGCTGAAGGAATTTTAAATGGAGAACTTATTGAAGACCTTAAGTAAATGAAAAATGAAGAATTAAGAATTAAAAATGAAGGAGGAAACTCCTTGAGGGGAGTTTCTGTAAAGCATAATAGAATGTTTTGTTTATTGAAAGAGTAATATAATTTTGTGAGGTGAAAGGGATGGTGGATAATAGTAAGAGAAATAGTGCAGTGAAAAGTGGAATTTCATTTGGGACATGCTTAGCTATGGTAATATCTTATACTGCATGGAAATCAATTGGATGGGCAATTATACATGGTTTGCTTAGCTGGGTATATGTAATTTATTATTTTGCAAAATATTATTAGTTTGAAAGTAAGGGTAGTGTTTAAATGGAATTTAAGGTTACTGATAAAATTAATGCAAAAGATAAAGAAATTATTTTCCAAGGATTATTAGAATATAATTTGGCAAGACTAGAAGATAAAAATCCTCAAGACTTAGGTGTTTATTTAAAAGATGACAATGATGAACTTTTAGCAAGCACCAGAATTTTATAAAAAACATGGATATAAAGAAAAGTTTGTTTTAGAAGAATATCCATTAGAAGGAAAGCGTCATTATTTTACTAAAAGACTGTAAACAAGTATATGAGAGAAAAAGGATAATAGTGATGAAAGATTATGATATAAGAGAATGTAGTAATGAAGAAGCAGATTTTGTTATTGATAAATTAGTAGAATACAATTTATCCAAAGTAGCAAGTACACAAGAAATTGACTTTTTAAATATAGATAGAGTTGTAGAAGATGTTAAAGGTAATATCATTGCTGGAATACTTGCCAAAATGTATTGTTGGAACTGCTTATATATAGATGTTTTATGGGTTGAAGAAGGTTATAGAAAAGATGGATTAGGATCAAAGTTATTAAAAGAAATTGAAAATATTGCAATAGAAAAAGGATGTCATTTGATTCATTTGGATACTTTTGATTTTCAAGCAAAGGATTTTTATATTAAGCATGGATATGAAGTATTTGGTGTTTTAGATGAATGTCCAAAGAAGCATAAAAGATATTATCTTAAAAAGTTAATTAAATAAATATATATAGGAGGAATTAGTAATATGAATAAAAAATTAGCAATCTTAGTAATAGTCTTTAGTGGTATAGCTGCATTGTTATCTGGAGGAATAAAGATGATGGTGGCGTATGCTGCTAATATAGCTTTGATTTCATTAGGTTATTTATATATGGTAAATAACAAAAAGAATGAGATATTACCATAAATAATAAAGGGTAAAGAGTGATGAGTAAGGAAAAGAAGTTTATAAAACGAGTTATTATTGGAGCAGGTAATACTTCTTATGAAGGATGGATAGCAACACAAGAAGAAGAGCTAAATCTGCTAAATATTGAGGATTATTATAAATTATTTGGTGAGGAAGAGTCCATTGATGCCTTTTTAGCTGAACATGTTTTTGAGCATTTAAGCTATGAAGAAGGAGCAGAGGCAGGAAAAAATATATATAAATTTTTGAAGCAAGGTGGGTATATTAGAGTAGCTGTTCCAGACATTAATTTTAGGCTCTGTTAGACTAAATTGTTGATATACAACATAAAAATAAGGTAGTATTACTACCTTATTTTTTTCAGACTGTTGACAAAGTGTCAGCAGTCTTTATTTTTATCCAAATATGTAATATAATTTAAAATATATAAATTTGTTACATAGAGGTTTTATCAAT